>RPPU01000068.1 GCA_003819975.1 Desulfobacteraceae bacterium | reverse complement strand
CCAACGGTCAGATGATCCAGGCCGGGGAGCGCAACCTGCTGGAAACGTTTTTATATTTAAAAGAGTCCGACAACACTTTGACGGCGCCTCCGGACAAGGATAATTTCGACGGCCTGAATTATCTGGCTCTGCGGCATATGGATCTGAATCAAATCAATCGCCAAGTGATCGAGGGCCCGGCCTATGCGCACTTCCGGGGCGGCGTGCCCAACATGAGCGTGGAAATTCCCCGGCGCAATGCCTTTAACCTGGGGCAACTATACTATTTGATGGAGAAGTCGGTCGCGATCAGCGGATATTTGTTCGGGCACAACCCTTTTATTCAACCCGGAGTCGAAGCTTATAAAACCGCGCTGTTTGCCTTGCTCGGCCGACCGGGGTATGAAGAGCAGGCGGACCGTATGAAAGCGGAACAACAAAAGCTCGCCAGGATGCGTATTCATGCCTGATCAACCTTTGGTTTTGGCCACCCGCAATAAAGGCAAGCTTAAAGAATTCCAGGAGCTCTTCGCCGATTTCCCCATCGCGCTTAAAAGCTTGGCCGATTTTGAGGAAATCCCGGAGGTTCGGGAAGACGGACGGACTTTTGCGGAAAATGCGGCGAAAAAAGCCCGTTTCACGGCCCGTATTTTAGGCGTGCCGGCTTTGGCGGACGATTCCGGCCTGGTGGTGGATGCTTTGGCCGGCGATCCCGGAGTGCATTCGGCGCGTTATGCCGGCGGGCAGGCCACGGATGCCGCCAACATTCAAAAACTGTTGCAGGTTATGGAAACAGTCTCTATTCGTAAAGCGGCTTTTGAATGCGTGCTGACTGTTGCGGAGCCCGGAGGAACGGTTTTGTATTATACGGGCCGATGCGAAGGTGAAATCACTTATCGACCCATGGGCCGGAACGGCTTTGGTTATGACCCGGTGTTTTATTGCGCGCCTTTCAAAAAAACCTTTGCCCAGCTTTCCGCCGGCGAGAAAAATCAGATCAGCCATCGGGCTAAAGCATTGCAGGCGCTCCGCGCCGAATTCGGGCAGGTGCTTGCCTGGCTTGAAAAACATAAGGAGAATCGTTGATGAAAAGATCATTGGGAGTTTCGATCCGATATGCTTGTACGTTTGCCGTGACTTGCCTGTTGTTTCCGCAGATGCCCGGCCTTGATGCCGATGAACCGGTCCCGTCGCCGGATATCCCGGTGAATAAAGAGCGGTTACGGCAGGATGTGCAAACCCTGGCGGCTGTGGTTCCGGCCCGCAATGCCAAGAATATCGCCTCACTGGATAAAAGCGCCGAATATATTCTTGAAGAATTCCGGAAAACCGGAGGGCGGACCGACATTCAGCGGTTCATAGATAACGGAAAAGAGTACCGGAATGTGATCTGCTCCTTTGGGCCCGAAGCCGGCGAAAGAATCATTGTGGGCGCGCATTATGACGTGCAGGGAGATCAACCGGGTGCGGACGATAATGCCAGCGGCATAGCCGGTCTCCTCGAATTGAGCCGTTTGGTGCAATCGCTGAAGCCGGAACTGAAATACCGGATCGATCTGGTGGCTTTTACTTTGGAAGAGGGACAATTATGGAAGCACCCTTTGGCCCGGCATTACGGCAGTTACATCCATGCCCAATCGCTCGCCCAAGCCGGCGTGCGGATCAGGGCTATGATCTGCCTGGAGATGATCGGATATTTCAGCGATCAACCCCATTCCCAGAAATTTCCCCTATTCTTTTTAAAATGGTTTTATCCGGATAAGGGAAATTTTATAGCGGTGGTGGGAAAATGGGGTCAAGGACCTCTCGTGAAAACGGTTAAAAATCTTTTAGCGGTTCCATCGCAAGTCCCGGTCGAGTCCCTCACGGCGGTCTCGTTCCTGCCCGGTATCAGTTTTTCCGATCATCAAAGTTATTGGAAATTTAATTACCCGGCCGTCATGATTACCGACACCGCCTTTTTCCGGAATAAGAATTACCATAAACCGAGCGATACGGCCGATACGCTGGATTACGACAGAATGGCTGAAGTGGTCAAAGGGCTTTTTTGGGCTGCCGTCAATCTTTAGCTGTTTTTTAAAGCCTTAAGGAAAAGGATCGAAAAAACCTGAATTTCGGTCTGCCCCAGGACTTTCTTTAAACATAAATACACCTAAATAATGACACAATAGGGCAATATCCTTTTTCCATTCAAGAAGCGCTTCTAAGCGGTCGATATTCATTATGACTCAGTCTGTCCTTATAGAGGTTTTACGATCATGTTGCTTTTGGCGCCGATTGATTTGCGCGATGATCAGCGCATGGAAATCAGAATCCAAGTCCCTGATATTCAATTCCTTTTCGCTATATTCAAGCTCGCCGACAGTCCGGATAATCAGGATTATGAACTTCCTGTTGTTAATTATTCCCCGCATGGTCTAGGACTGCTCATTTCGGAAAACGAATATTCGTTGGCGCCTAGGCTCTGTTCCGGCTATGAAATTAAGGGAATCCGGCTTTATGCCGAATCAGCCTTAACCCTGGTGGATGGGATTGTCCGGCATGTGACCCGGATAGAAGAGGGTGAATATAGCGGTCATTTTCTGCTGGGCATTGAATCCGCTACAGCCTTGAGGTTTGAACGATAATAATTTTCCGGTGCGCTTCGGATATGGTTTTAGCATTCAGGTCGATTTAAGGGATATCAACCCAGGACGATCAAAAATATAATTTTGAAATGATCTTGGCCAGCATGATTTTTGCAATCATTGTTTACAAGCAAAATGGATTGAATCGGAAAACCGGGTGAAACTCAAACCGTTTCCCATCGATCAAAATCCCAATGTCTTCCGGATTAAAGAGAGCTTAAAAAAACAAAGGCCATGAATAAAGAACCCATATCCAGACCCATGCCCCCGCATCTGCGGCCTATTGACAATAAAAAATCGAGTTTAAAATCAACGATCAAAGATCAATCCGGAGCCGGTAAGACCCGCATCGGCGAATTGCTCTGTAAAGAAGGGCATATCACCAGCCAGCAACTCCAGGAAGCGTTGAATTATCAAAAAAAACATGAAGGCCGGCTCGGCAGCATACTGATGCGCCTGGGTTATATTGAAGAACAAACCATCGTCAATGTGTTGAGCCGCATTCATAACTACCCGGCCGTGATTATTTCCGAAACCGCTCCGGAACCGGCCGCCCTCAAGTTGATGCCTTATGGGACGGCCAAAAAGTACATGTGTTTTCCCTTGCGCATCCGGGAAAACACCCTGGAGCTTTCCATGGCCGAGCCGACCGACACCAGCGCGATCGAGGCCATTCAAGCCGAAGTGAAGATGCCTTTAAAAGCGTATGTGTCCATGGAAAAAGACATTGTCGACGCTTATAAAAAGTATTATCAGATCAACGAGGAGGAGTATAAAAAGTTTTTTGAAAAGAAGCAGGAAACGGATGAAGATGAAGACATTCCCATCACGCAGGTGGATGACTTCGGATCTCTGGTTTCCGAAGCGGCCGGCGATATGGAACTGGAAAACGCCGGGGAAGAAGAAGTACGGGATGAGTTTTCCGCCTCGGACGCACCCATCATCAAGCTGGTCAACGGTATTATGATCAAAGCGGTCAATGATGAAGTCAGCGATATCCATATCGAGCCCTATGAAAAAACATTGCAAGTCCGGTACCGATTGGACGGCGCTCTTTTTAAAACCATGAATTTGCCTTTAACGATCAAGAACGCCTTGATTTCGCGGATCAAGATTCTGGCGGGTCTGAATATTTCAGAGCGGCGTGTGCCTCAGGACGGCCGCATCAAACTGCGTTTGGGTAAAAAAAAGGTGGTTGATTTCCGGGTTTCCACTTTACCGACCCTATTCGGTGAAAGCGTAGTCATGCGTATCCTGGATCCCGGAGCTTTGAAGGTGGATCTGACTATCCTTGGGCTTGAAAGCAAAACGTTTGAGGCGCTCAAGCGCTGTATCTACCGTCCCTATGGCTTATTGTTGGTCACCGGTCCGACCGGCAGCGGTAAGACCACCACGCTTTATTCAATTCTGAACGCCTTGAACAAAGAGGATATTAAAATTCTGACCGCCGAAGATCCGGTGGAATTCAATTTTAAGGGCATGAATCAGGTCAATGTACGCAATGACATCGGCATGACTTTTGCCGCAGCCCTAAGATCTTTTTTGCGTCAGGATCCTGATATCATTATGGTGGGCGAAATCCGGGATATGGAAACAGCTGAAATCGCCATTAAAGCCGCCATGACCGGGCACTTGGTTTTCAGCACTTTGCATACCAATGATTGCCCGGCCACGATTTCACGTTTGATCGATATCGGTATTCCGTCTTATATGGCGGCTTCAGCCATTACCATGGTTCTTTCCCAAAGGTTAATCCGGCGTATTTGTCCTAAATGCCGGAGACCGGTTGAAAAACCCAATACCCAGGAGCTCGAAAAACTCGGTTTTCCAATAGATCAGATCCCCAAATTGACCGTTTACGAAGCCAAGGGCTGCCCGGCCTGCAACAAAGGTTATAAAGGTCGGCTCGGGTTATACGAACTCATGGAAGTGACCGATGAAGTTTCCAAGGCCATAAACGCCAATATTCCCGAAGACCAACTCCGTAAAACAGCGGTTCAGGAAGGGATGGTGACTTTACGGGAAGCCGGCCTCGAGAAGATTCGGCAGGGCTCGACTACCATCGATGAAGTGCGTCAGAAAACCATTGTGAGCAAAGAGGCTTTGCCGGCATATTTGGTCAATCCGGATCTTGAAAAATATGAAGATCGGGATGTGATCATCCGGGAAGGCAACCGCGATGCGGATTTTTTCAAACTGGTGCAAGGGGCTTTAATCGTAATCAAGCAAGGCAAAAAGATCGCTGAGATCGTTCAGCCCGGCGAGTATTTCGGCGAGATGGCGTCTATTTCGGGCGAGGCCCGTTCCGCCAGCATCATCTCCAACGGCCGATCCGTAATCAAACGATTTCCTGGAGATAAGTTACCGGAACTCATAGAAAAATATCCGGATGTGGCTAAACATCTTTTTAAGGTGCTGGTTAATCGCCTGGATTATTCCGATAAAGTGATCGTAAAATTGGTCGGTGATTTAATGCAAAAAAGGGCCGAAGCTAAAGAATGAAACCGAGATTCTCGAAATGATAGTTTTGGGTAAAGATGATTATGATAATCAGCTCTGCTTCATAATCGCCTTATAAGCGCTTATTCATAAAAGGAGAAAATAAATTCGGCATATTAATTGCATTTTTTTAGCAGGAAAGGTCGAAGTTGTTTTGACCCTTAAGAATCAGATGGGTAAGATTAAGTTGAATCCCGGATAACTTCCCGGATTTTAAACAGAATCGGTATTTTTTTGAAGCGTAAGCCGTTTTGAGGGAAAGGAGCTGCCAAAAGATGAAACAAATGACAGTGCAGATGAAAATGACGGTGGGGATTTCCATTGTGGCTTTAATCGCGGCCTTGGCCGGCGGAATTGAAAGCTGGAAAACAAGTCAAGTCAGCCAAAAGATCAACGATATAGGCGAGATTCATCTGCCGCTG
The DNA here is from genome assembly GCA_003819975.1 of Desulfobacteraceae bacterium. The sequence goes on along the minus strand of RPPU01000068.1, from coordinate 6,726 downwards.
ACGCAAATCGTGAGCACGATTGATATGGCCAGAGCAGACCAGCGTTTGGCTGTCATCACTTTTGCCGCCAACGGCGATGCTGCTTCGCTTGACTTTTTTAATAAATCCGCAGAGGAAACGACCATTGCGTTTAATGAAATGGAAAAGCGCGTGCAAGCGGATCAGGAATTGCTCAAGGCCGGGATTTTCATGGAGACCATGGATAATGCGAAAATATTGCACCAGGATTTTTTAAAAAATTGCAAGGCCCTGATTGAAGCCGGCAAAGCCAAGGATGAGGAAGCCGTTAAAAAAGCCACTGCGGCCGTGGAGGAGAGTTCCAAAAATTTGAGAAAATCACTGACGAACTTTCTGCAAATGAATTTCACCGAAGCAAAACAGGCTGCGGATCTGGCTTTGCGGGAAAGCCACTCTTCAAAATCTTTTGTCGTGATCATAACCGCGATTATTCTGCTGGCAGGCGTTTTGTTGGCTTTCTTCATCAGCCGAAGCACTACCCGCACTCTGTACCGCATCATCGAAGAGATGAAAGAAGGCGCCGTACAGGTGGCTTCTTCTTCCAATCAGATCTCGGCGGCCAGCCAGTCCCTGGCCGAGGGTGCTTCGGAGCAAGCCGCTTCCATTGAGGAGACGTCGTCTTCATTGGAAGAGATGTCTTCCATGACCAAGCAGAACGCCGAGAACGCCAAACAGGCGGATATCTTGATGCAGCAGGCCAACCGGGTGGTCGGCCAGGCCAATGAATCCATGTCCCGTTTGACTGTTTCCATGGAAGATATTTCCAAGGCCAGTGAAGAGACTTCGAAGATCATCAAAACCATTGATGAAATCGCTTTTCAGACCAATCTGTTGGCGCTGAATGCGGCCGTGGAAGCGGCCCGCGCCGGAGAGGCCGGCGCGGGATTCGCGGTTGTGGCGGATGAGGTTAGAAATCTGGCCATGCGGGCGGCGGATGCGGCGAAAAATACAGCCACCCTGATCGAGGGTACGGTCAAAAAGGTCAAAGACGGAGCCGATTTGGTGGATAAAACCAATGAAGCGTTTAAAGAGGTATCCCAGAACGCGGCTAAGGTCGGCGAACTCGTGACCGAGATCGCGGCCGCTTCCAATGAACAGTCGCAAGGTATTGAACAGGTGAACAAAGCCGTGGTTGAGATGGATAAGGTGGTGCAACAGAACGCGGCCAATGCCGAGGAATCGGCCTCCTCTTCGCAGGAAATGCATAGCCAGGCCGAAGCCATTGAAACCATGATCGGCAATTTGCGTAATTTTGTCGGAGCCGGCGCAAATGAACAGAGATCCCAACACCCCAGGCATCCGGACAAGGGGCCGGTTCGCTCAGCCTCCAAAAGCAAAAATTTTGCCCCACCAGCACTTAAAGCCCCTAAATCCTTAAAAGCAGGTTCCGCGGAGTCCAAAGAGGGGGTTCATCCTGAAAAAGTGATCCCCTTTGAGGAAGATTTCAAGGATTTTTAGACCGGTTACGGTATGGCCGCTTTTTATGAACGCAACAGAATTCCTTTAATCAATGGCCGAAATGTTTTTTGATCCTGGAAGGCTTTGGATCGAAAAAATAGGATTATGAGCCGGTTGTTGATTATGCCTTTTCCCATTTATCGACTTTTTTTTGTCGATAGGCAGGGCATAAGTCCTTTAAAAAAATAATTGACAGACCTCTAGAAATGTATAGGTTAGAGAAAAATAGCCCGGCTATACAGGGCTAAGGACAATCAAGGAGGTATTCATGCTGAGTATTACGGAAAAAGCCGATGAGATGATCCAGAAATTCTTCCAGGATAAACCGGGTGATCACGTCATCCGGATCTATCAAGTTCAAGGCGGCTGATCCGGGCCTAGTCTAGGCATGGCTCTGGATGAGCTGCAGGCAGATGACGAGGTTGTGGATCACAAAGGAATTAAATATCTGGTCAACAAAGTTTTGTTGGATCAAGTAAAACCCATTAATGTAGATTTTGTTGAAAACGAACGCGGGTCCGGGTTTTCGATTTCTTCCAATCTTGCCAAAGAAGGCGGAAGCAGCTGCGGCGGGTCTTGTAGCTGCTAAATTTAAATCCTGATATTCAAAAGGTCGCTATCCTAAACCGATAGCGGCCTTTTTTATTGGTTTTTTTGCGGAATTATTTTATTGTCGAGCGCTTAGGGAATAAAAATATAAATGGGTTTTTGTAACAATTCAAGCTATTAGATACTCCGAACTTGAGTCATAGGTCATTGAATTTAATATTATCTTTGAAGGTGCGATTTCCGATAGCCTTGCCGGTGGCATTAGATCTTTACAGAATTTTAAAATTACAGTAATGATTGGTGCGGGATCAGATGGTTAGGCTGCAACCATTAGTCGCCATGCATTGCTTATAAAGCTTCAAGTTATTTTTATCTACAGCCTAAATGCCTACCGTCTATTTACCTGATTCATCCATATTTAAGAAAAAGGATGCCATGATGATGATTAAGGAACGAGTTGCGCAAATTCTGCGGGAATTGCCGGCCAATGTGCAATTGGTGGGCGCGGCCAAGACCCGTACGCCCCAAGAGATCGACGAAGCCATTCAGGGCGGACTTGAAATGATCGGCGAGAACTATGTCCAGGAGGCTGAGCAGGCTTTTGCAATCATCGGTTCCAAGGCTAAATGGCATTTGATCGGTCACCTGCAGAGCAATAAAGCCAAGAAAGCGGTGCGGGTTTTCGACATGATCGAGACCGTGGATTCCTTTAAGCTGGCCAAAGCTTTGGACCAGGCTTGCGCTGAAATCGGCAAAATATTGCCGATTCTGATCGAGATCAACAGCGCTGAAGAAAATCAAAAGGCCGGGGTTGGGCCGGCCCAAGCTGTTCCTTTGATCCGGGAAATCAGTGCCTTGTTGCACCTAAAAGTCATGGGGCTCATGACTATGGGGCCTATGAGCGGAGCGCCCGAGGAAGCCAGACCTTATTTCCGTAAAACAAAACAACTCTTCGATCAGTTGAAAGCCATGGCCCTGCCGGGAGTGGAAATACGTTATCTCTCCATGGGTATGTCGGATTCTTATAAAATCGCCATCGAAGAAGGCGCCAATCGGGTCCGGATCGGGACTGCTCTTTTCGGGCCGCGAACAGTCTGAGGTTATAAAAAAGAAATAACTACTTAAGAATTTTAGACAGGATTAACAGGATAAGAATTTTAAGTCATCTTTTAATATCCGGTAAATCCTGTTAATCCTGTCTGAAATTCTATTCTTTTAGTAGTTGGAATAGTACTCATGAGTTATGCAACCAAAGAAATCAAACGCTTGCTGGGCAAGGCCATCCATACCCGCCAAATGATCCGGGACGGCGATCATATCCTTGTGGCGGTTTCCGGGGGCAAAGACAGCCTATCGCTTTTGTGCTTGCTGCGCGAAAGGCTCAAGCGCATTCCGATCGCCTACCAACTGACCGCCGTGCACGTGGACCCCGGGTTTGCGGCCGACTCCGGCAGTCAGATGACGACCTTTTTTGAAGCCAATAAATACGATTACCGCATCATCCGCAGCGATATCGGACCCAGGGCGCATGGACCTGAAAACCGGGAGAACCCTTGTTTTCTCTGTTCCCGCTTGCGTCGCAAACTGCTTTTTGAAACCGCCCGCGAATTGGGTTGTTCCAAAATCGCTTTCGGCCATCACAAAGACGACCTGATCGAGACCTTTTTTCTCAACGTGTACTATGGCGCTTCCATCAGCACCATGAAACCGGTTCAGGAATTTTTTAAGGGCAATTTGACCGTGATCCGGCCTTTATATTTGCTGGACGAGCAAAGCATCCGGCAATATGCCGAGGAAATGGGTTGGCCGATGATCAATATGGGCTGTCCCTCGTCCGGTTCTTCCCAGCGCGCAGCGATCAAACAGCAGCTCCAGGAGCTATACCGAACCAACCGCAAGATCAAGGGCAATATCTTTCACGCCCTGCATAATGTCAGGCTTGATTACTTGTTGTAATCCGTGTAGAATTTATCCCTTATTTTTAATCCCGACCTATTATACTGGCAACGGTTCAAATGATTTATAAGGAGGTCTGTATGAAAAAGGGGCTAAAAAGAGCGTTTATTTGGGTTGGCGGATCTTTTTTATTTATCCTGGCTTTGCTGATCATTATCCCTTTTTTCATCGATTTAAACGATTATAAACCCAAGATCGAGAAATTCGTCTCGGAAAAGGTCAATCGGCCTTTTAAAGTCAACGGCGACATTAAACTTAAACTTTTCCCCTTGGCCCAGGTGGCTTTTTCAGATCTGCATCTGGGCAATCCGGCCGGGTATCAAGAAAAGGACTTTTTGTCGATTAAAGGATTTGATTTCAGAATTAAGTTGCTGCCTTTGTTGAAAAAAGAGATTCAGATCAAAAAATTTGCGATCGTGGAACCGCAAATAACACTGGTCAAGTCCAAAAACGGCCAGGCCAATTGGGAAGGCTTGGGCAAAGCAGCGCCGGAAACAAAACCAGCCCCTCCGGAGCCGATTAAGGGTGCGCCTAAATCGGGCCAACCGACCGCCTTGCCGATAAAGGCGCTGAGTGTCGAGGAATTCAGCGTGAAAAATGCGGCCCTGTTCTGGATCGATCATCAGCAGGCTACACGCAAGGAAATCAAAGAACTCAATATGAATTGCAAGGAGATTTCTTTTGAACGCCCGATCCGCATGACCCTTTCCGCCCTGGTCGATAAAAAACAGATCTCTATGCAGGGCAGCATCGGTCCCTTAGGCAAAGAGCCGGGCAAGGGTGCGGTGCCCATGGATGTGGTCATCAAACTTTTTAATGAGCTGGAACTGAAGATCAAAGGAAAAATAACCGGGCTGACCGATGAACCCCAATTCGATTTGGCTTTGGAAACGTCGCATTTTTCAGCTAAAAAATTAATGCAGGCCATGGGGATGGAGATGCCCTATAAAACCAGCCGGCCCGAAGCATTGACCGATCTGGCTTTTTCCGGAAAAATCATGGGCAACGCTAAAGCAATGACTCTCTCCGACGGTTTGTTCCAGCTGGACCAATCCAAGTTTCGCTTCAATGCGGGTTTCAGCGAGTTTGAAAAACCGCGCATCGATTTCGACGGTAAGCTGGATCAGATCAATGTCGATCACTACTTGCCGCCGCCGGAAAAAAAGCCGGCCGGACCCGGCCCGACTGCGGAGCCGGCCGCCAAAAAAGGCAAAACCGATTATGCTCCTTTGCGTAAAATGGTTTTAAACGCCAAAATGCAGATCGGCCGGTTGATCGTCCAAAAGATCACGTTGACCGATATGTCCATGAAAACAACGGGCAGGAACGGAATCTTCAATATGGACCCGTTCAACTTCAAGCTTTATCAGGGCGCGGTTGAAAGCAAAACGATCCTGGATGTCAGCCGGGAAAGCCCGCAGACCCGGACGGCCATGCGGGTTAAAGGGGTGCAGGTGGGCCCGTTGATCCGCGATCTATTTGACAAAGATATTTTGGAAGGCAAGACGGAAGCGGATATGAACTTGAAAATGGAGGGCGACGATCTGTCCGCCATTCGCCGGAGCCTGAGCGGCAACGGCGAAATGGTATTTAGGGACGGAGCCATTGTAGGCGTGGATTTGACCGCCATGGTCCAGAACATTCAGTCCGCCTTCAGCGGGCAAGCCGCCGCGACCGAAAAAAAACCGCGCACCGATTTCACCGAATTCAGAATGCCTTTTACCCTTACGAATGGTTTGTTTGAAACCAAGAACACCGCCATGAATTCGCCGTTTTTTCGTATCCAAGCGTTAGGCAAAGCCAATCTGGTGAATGAAAGCCTTGATTTCAGAATCGAGCCCAAGATCGTGACCACGATTGCGGGACAGGGCGACGCAACACAGCGCAAGGGTTTGACCGTGCCGGTCAACGTGACCGGTACTTTCAGCGACCCTAAATTCAAACCGGACCTGGGCGGCATGCTCAAGAAAGGAGTTGAGAAAATTATCACGGATCAGCTGCAGGGCGGAGACAAAAAGAAGAAGATCAAGGCCGAGGACCTGCTCAAGGGGCTGTTCGATGAATGACGGAATCCCCCGCCGGGAAACGGCGGGGCAATGAAATCGACTCCAGCCCGAAAACCAAGGTCACGGCGGCCGCCGGCAACCGTCACGGCTTTGGCGCATTTTATGGATGCACCCCTTGCTTCCCTCTCTTTCGCTTATTATGGCCCGGTAATATGGTGCAAATCCACCGAATCGACACCGACATACTTTTTGCCGGTGACGGATCCCTTCGGCATGAATTCAATTCCAAAATAGTATTCCGACATTTTTTTTGAAGGAAGCCAATCAAAAGTCTTGACGACATTTCTCCACCCGGCCCCCATCGGGAAATAATACCAAGCGGTTGCGTACTCTTCATCTTCGGAACTCAATTTGAACCGCGCCCAACCCGGCTGGTAGGTTCTCAACCAACAGGAGGCTTCCATAAAACGGTACGGGTCGGGTATTTTAGGCAAGGCTGCAAGGGATTGCCGCAAGGTCACATGCGCCGTTCCGGTCAATAATGTGATGCTGCAGATATATTTTCCGTCGGGAGGCGGGCCGGGCACAAGCACAGAGGATACAATGTCGGTAACCGGCTCCTCTTCCCACCCGGTAAACCAATAATCCGGTTTGTTGTTTTGATTAAATTGCTCAAAACTGACATTTTTAATGAGATTTTCATGCGTTTCATAATAATCAATATCTCCGCTCATGCCCT
>RPPU01000067.1 GCA_003819975.1 Desulfobacteraceae bacterium | reverse complement strand
GGTCATGTCAAAGGCGCCTTTACCGGCGCCCAAACCAACCGCTCCGGTCTTCTGAAAGCGGCCGACAACGGAGTTCTGCTTTTGGACGAGATCGGAGAATTGGGCCTGGACGAACAAGCTATGCTTCTCAAGGCCCTGGAAGAAGGGGTTTTCCTGCCGGTGGGGTCTGATCGCGAAATCCACAGCCGTTTTCTTCTGATCTGCGGCACCAATCAGGATCTTTTTCAGCTCGTTCTCCAAGGCCGTTTTCGCGAAGACTTGTTGGCCCGCATCAATATCTGGACCTTTGTGCTGCCGGGCTTGCGCGAACGTCCCGAAGACATCGAGCCCAATCTGGCTTATGAACTGGATCGTTTCGAAGAAGTGAATCAGCGGCATATCACTTTTAACAAAGAGGCCCGCGCCCATTTTCTGGCCTTCGCCGTATCCGATCAGGCCCTCTGGAAGGCCAATTTTCGCGATCTGAACGCCGCCCTTACCCGCATGGCCACCTTGGCCCCTAAAGGCCGGATCACCCTGAATATGGTTCAGGAAGAAATCGAGCGCTTAAAACACTCTTGGTCGGGCCTGGACAAAAGCACGCCGAAAATAAAAAACCAAGCCGTGCTCGGCTTGCTCGGACCTGAAAACGCGGAAACACTCGACCCGTTCGACCAAGCCCAACTGACCTATGTACTGGAGGTATGCAAAAAATCCCGCTCCCTTTCCGATGCCGGTCGCAAGCTTTTCACCAGTTCCCGCGAACAAAAAACCAAAACAAACGACGCCGACCGCCTGCGTAAATATCTGGCCCGCTTCGGATTGGACTGGAACCGGGTAGCCGCGATGAATGAATAATACAAAATTTGGCGAGACTTTGGTTAAGAAGCGACCGAGCTCTAACTTGGCCCTAAGATCATGCAAGGGTTATACAAAGTGATCTTCTGTCATGCTGCCGCCAAACCCTTAAAACAGGGTCAAGCCCTGATTTAAAGTTGTCACTTTTTTTAAGTTATTATTCATTTTGCCTGATCTCTTTTGGATTGCGCGGACGCGTCTCACGAGGACTCCTGTCCTGGTCCGCGCTTTAAAAGCGGCGACGCGTCACACGAGGGCTCCTGCCCTTGTCGCCGCAATCCAAAAGAAGCCTTCATGCGGAGATTTATATTATTATGTACCGAAGACTATTCAAATTTGCCGTCATGACCATTACCATCCTGACCGCCAATCTGCTCACCACGAAAATCACGGGGTATTTGATCAGTTTCAAAGCGGATTACAAACCCCTCAAGTTCACCCTCATCGCCATGGGCGTGATTACCCTTATTTTTTATCCGCTCTTCAGCATGCTCGAAGAATGGCTGAACAAACTATCCGCAAAAATCGTGAAAAGCGGCAGCTCGGCTGGCGGCAGATATACCGGCCTGTTCGTCATGTTCTTCACTTGCCTGACCGTTTTGTTATATTTCTTCGCCCGGATGTGGTACCATATCGATCTGCTTCATATTCTGTTTCACGGCCAAATCGGGAATCAGTTTTAAAGGCATTTCAATAAGGAAACCGGCCTGGGCCCGCCTTAAAGATCGAGGAATAGCTCCCGCATATGACCCTCCTCGTGGATGCGTTTGATGACATTCGCGATAAAACGAGCCGGGCTGATCATGACGAAATTTTCATGCCACTTTTCACCTGTTAAAGGCGGCAGGGTTCCCAAAGTGTAGATCTTATTGATCGTCCCGTCTTCCAATAAGGGATTCAACCGCGCATGCGTTGCCGGAGAAAAATCGTTATGGACCACGAAGAAACTGATGGTTTTGGCGCCGTTGTGTTTGGCGATTTTGGCGCCGGCTTCCAGGGTGCCCCCTTGCTGCAACATATCATCGAAAGCGGCGATATGCTGTCCCTTTACGTTGCCGACAATCCGCGAACTTTCAATGCTGATCTCTCTCGTATCGGGATCCCTTTCCTTAATGATAAAGGAAACCTTTTTTTCCAACATAGCGGCGATTTTTTTGTTCCGCTTAAAGCCCCCGTCGTCCAGGGCCAGAACACTGTCGAACCGGCTGCTTTGGGCCATGACATACTCGATCAAAATCCTCATCAAATACAGGTGATGGACGGTTCTGAGCCGGTAATGGGTGGTGTCATAAAACGAAGGGTGCTGGGACGAGTGCTGGTCGAAGATGGCGATGATGTCCAAACCCGAGCTGGATATTTCCATGGCCGTATCCTTATAGGCCACGGTTTCCCCGAACCGCTTGACATGATCGGACTTGCCGTCCCGGACAAAAGGAAACACGCCGAAAACCCGGGAAGCGCTGCCCCGGAGGGAACCGCAAATCAGTCTTAATTCCCGGATGGTATCGTAGTTTGCATGGAGAGAAGAAAAGATGCAGATGTCTTTTCCGCTCACATCGCAGAGCCGCCGAAAATCCAATTCGCCGTTGGGGAACGGCTTGGACTCCACTTGCAAAGGAGGCACTCCGAGAATGGAAGCGATTTCAAGTCCCAGCGCGGGGTGTGAGTTAGTAACGATCAGGCCCAGCTCTCCGAATCTGCCGCTCATTATGTTTTCATCCTTTAGAATAATTCAGAAATCGGTCAAAAATATAATGCTTTGGTAATCATGCCGAAATAACCTAAAAGATCAGCTGAAAATCGCCGCCACAAACTCCTCGGCATCGAACGGCCGCAGATCTTCCATGCTTTCGCCGATGCCGATGTAGCGGATGGGGAGTTGCAGCTGATGGGCGATGCCGATCACGATCCCGCCCTTGGCCGTGCCGTCCAATTTGGCCAAGACAATATCGGTGACGCCCAGGGCCTGATGAAACATCTCGGCCTGGGCAATCGCGTTCTGACCCGTGGTGGCGTCCAGCACCAGCCAAACCTGGTGCGGCGCGCCCGGCATCTTCTTGTCGGCCACTCGTTTGACTTTTTGCAATTCTTCCATGAGATTGACTTTGGTGTGCAAGCGACCGGCTGTATCGATCAGTACGACATCCGCGCCGCGCGCCTGGGCCGCGCTCAAACCGTCATGAACCACGGCCGAAGGATCGGAACCTTCTTTTTGCTTGATGACTTCCGCGCCGATCCGGCTGCCCCAAATGCTCAACTGCTCGACCGCCGCGGCCCGAAACGTGTCGCCGGCCACCAGCAGCACTTTTTTACCGGCTTGTTTGAAGTGGTAGCCGATCTTGCCGATGGTCGTGGTCTTGCCGACCCCATTCACCCCGATCACCAGGATGACCAGCGGTTCGCCCGGTTGCGGCAAAGCCCTAACCGGTTCCGGTACGGTCAAAAATTTCAGAATCTGTTCTTTTAAAGCGGTTTTTAGTTTTTCCGGGTTATCCAGTTCCTTACGGCTGATACCTTCTTTGACTGTTTCGATCAGTTCCTGTGTCGCGGCTACACCCAAATCCGACGTGAACAAAATCTCTTCCAACTCATCCAACAGATCAACCTGGATCTCCTTTTGGCCGAAGACCAACTTATCCAACCGGCTTGTCAACCCGCTCCGAGTTTTGGCAAGTCCCTGTTTAAGTCGATCAAAAAGGCCCGGGCTTTCGCGCTCCGGGCCTTCGTTTTTTCTGAATAACTTCATCTCTGATTTGCCTTAGTTGTCATGTTTCGCTCAAAGCAATTAATATTTTTCACCACAAAGACGCAAAGACACAAAGGAAAAGAAAATATAAAAAATCTTAGAGCCTTTGTGCCACTGGAGTAATTTCAGATCCCTCTGAAATTACGTCCTTTGTGGTTAATCTTGACTTTAATTATTCTGAAACGCCTGCAGATTGACCGAAACCATCTTGGAAATGCCTTTTTTCTCCATGGTCACGCCGTACAACCGGTCCACGATCTCCATGGAACTGCGGTTATGGGTCACCACGATGACCTGTGAATATCTGCGAATCTCCCGCAACAAATTGTTGAACCGTCCCACATTGGCTTCATCCAGGGGTGCGTCCACCTCATCCAACACGCAGAACGGGCTCGGGTTGATCAGGTAGATGGCGAAGATCAGGGCCATGGCGACCAGCGCTTTCTCGCCGCCGGAGAGCAGACTCATATGGCTTAATTTCTTGCCCGGCGGCTGAACTTCCACCAACACACCGCTTTCCAAGGGCTTGGCCTCATCCGTCAGCCGCAAAGCGGCGGCACCGCCGTTGAAAAGGATGGGAAACACCTCTTTTAGTTTTTGATTGACCGCATCAAAGGTCGCCGTAAATTTTTCAAGCGAGGTTTTGTTGATTTTGCGGATCGCGTCGTTCAACGCCTCCATGGCATTCAACAAATCCTCTTTTTGTTTGCCGATAAACACGAACCGCTCCTGGAGCGCCTCATGTTCGTGGATGGCGGTTAGGTTGACCTCGCCCAGTTTTTCTTTGATGTTTTTGAGATAATCCACCCGGGCCTGAGCTTCGGGAACATTCAATTCTTCGGTCGCATAATCCTGATAGATTTCAGCCAAGACCAGATTGTACTTCTCTTTAATGATCCCGGTCAGGTTTTCCATTTGATGCCGGGTTTCGGATTGTTCCATCTGGGCGCGGTGAATCTTTTCCTTGAGGGCATCCACCTCGTTCCGCAAGGTTTCGGCTTTATGCTCTTCCTGGCGGATAACGTTGCGGAACTCGCCGCGCTCGTGTTCGGCGCCGTTGACGACCTCTTCGGCTTTTTGCAGTTTGCCGAAAAAGGTCTGCAATTCCTCCCGGATCATCTCTTCCTGCTCGAGGCATTGTTGGTGGCGTTTCTTGGCCGCCAGGATATCCTGCTCGATGCGTTCAAAAGTGGCTTGGGCGTTTTTGCTGAAATCGTCGATGCGTTCCACTTCGCGCGTCAGCCCCCGTTCCCCTTCCTGCAGCCGCCCGAACTCCATTTTGCGGTCCGACAATTGATTGCGGAATTGCTCGAACTCCGCCTCGCTCTCCTTGAGTTCCGTCTCTTTCTCCGAAAAATAATCCTCATGCTGGCGCCGCTTTTCCCGGCAAACCTGCAACTCCGTTTCGATCTTGGTTAAAGCCTCTTTTTGACGGCCCTGCTCCTTGTCTTTGCTTTCGATCTCATCGGCAATGCGCGCGGCCAGCTTGGCGAACTGATCGCTTTCATGGCTGAGGCGGAAAAGGGCTTTGTCCAGCTCATTGACCTGTTCCTGGCATTCTTCTTTTTCTTCGGCCAGCTTTTGCAATGCCGCCTCGCCTTTCCCGATCTCCAGGTCGAACGTATTGACCCGGTCCGTCAAGCCGTTGACCCTGGACTCGGACTCGGCTACTTTCTGCTCCAGTTCCGTAATTTCGCGCTTGCGCGCCAAAATGCCCTGGGTATTCTGGGAAATCTTGCCGCCGCTGATGACGCCGTTCTTTTCGATGATATCGCCGTCGCGGGTGACCAGGCAATAATCGTTGCCCGCGTTTTGCCAGGCGCCGATGGCCTGCTCCAGGTTGTCCACCAGCGCGGCATTGCCCAAAAGTACATTCAGCATGGGTTGATAGCGGGCTTCGGTCTTGATCAGATTGCGCAAAAGCGGCAAGCCCTGCGGTTGCGTCCGGTCTTCGCGCAACTCCTTGAGCGGCACGAAGCTGCCGCGGCCCTTGGCGTGGGTCTTGAGATATTCGATCGCTTCCTGGCCGTCCCGGATGTTATCGACGATAATGTGTTGCAGTTTGTCGGCCAGGACCGCTTCCACGGCCTGCTCATATTGCGGCTCGACCTGAATCACATCCGCCACCAGGCCCAGAATCCGGCCGGTGCGCTGGGCTTCCAGATCGCCGGCTTTCATAATGGTGCGCACGCCGACCTTGTACCCTTCGAAATTTTCGGCCAAAGAGCGCAAGCTCTGCAACCGCGAACGCGAAAGATTGAATTCGTTTTCGGCCGCTTTCAGGTCCGCTTCCAGTTTTTTCTTTTGCTCCTGCAACTCGTTCCGGCGGGCCTGCTCCCGCGCGATGTCCGCCAGGATCGCCTGCAGCTTCTGCTCCAGGGCTTGGCGCACTTCGGTTTTGCGTTCCGAAACCCCGGCGAATTCTTCGCTTTTTTGACGGACTTCTTCTTTTTCTTTTTCCAAACGGGATTTGCCGTCCGTGATTTCGCCGATCCGCTTCTGCAGATACCCCGACTCCTGGGCCAGGCTCATCTCTTTGGTTTTGCCGGAATGCACGCGGGTGCGCGCCTCTTCATATTGTTCTTTGACTTCTTTTAACAGATCCTGCCGGCTCTTGAGTCTTTTTTCCAGCAGGCCCATTTCATCTTCCATGCTGATGAAGGACTCCTTGGCCTGGGCGATCTTGTCCAGCAGCAAAGCCCGCTCGGCCTGCAATTCCGTGAGCCGCCGGCCCAGGTCCTCGCGTTCCGTTTTCAAGCGGATTTCCGCCTCGACCTGTATCTGTTTTTCACGGGCCATGAACTCCAGGTTCGATTCTTTTTTCTGAACCCGTTCCTTGAGCTGCCCATAATCGTTTTTCAGCGCCTGAATGCCGCGGTCTTTTTCTTCCAATTCCAGGCTCATGGTTTCGATATGGGCCTGCACCGACGCAAACTCGGTCGATTTCACCAACTCTTCTTCGCTCAGGCCTTCGGCCGATTTAACGCGCAGGCCGGATTCCGCATTCAGCTCCTTAAAAGCATGGGCATGCACCTTGACTTCCAGCTCTTTGATCTCGCCGCCGATCTTCTTGAACCGCTCGGCCTTGGCGGCCTGTCTTTTCAGGGAACGCATCTGCCTTTCCACTTCGAGCAGAATATCTTCCACCCGTTCCAGATTCACCTGGGTCAGCTCCATCTTACGCTGGGACTCTTCCACTTTCTTTTTATATTTGGTGATCCCGGCCGCCTCCTCGATCATGGCCCGGGTCTCTTCCGGCTTCTGTTCGATGATCGTGCTGATGCGGCCCTGGCCGATAATCGAATAAGCCCGGTTGCCCAGGCCCGTGTCCATGAAAACTTCCTGAATATCTTTTAAGCGGCAAGGCACGTTATTGATCAGGTATTCGCTTTCACCCGATCGATACAGCCTGCGCGTGATGGAAAGTTCGCTATGGCCCGCATATTGGGTCGGAAAAGAACCGTCGCCGTTTTCAAAAATCAGGGAAACCTCGGCCATGCCCAGCGGTTTGACATTGTCGGCGCCGTTGAAAATCACGTCTTCCATGTTGCGGCCGCGTAAAAGTTTGGCGCTTTGTTCCCCCATGGCCCAGCGGATCGCGTCGACAATGTTGCTTTTACCGCACCCGTTCGGCCCCACGATGGCGCTTAATCCGGCTGCGACCGGAACTTCGAGTTTGTCCATAAAAGACTTGAACCCAACCATCGCGATCTTTTTAATCTTCATAACATCCTCCCAAAAACCCTATCTGCGCCTAAATAAAGCGCAGAACCTAAAAACTGGATTACCTTTTAACCTTAAATCAATGCGGGGTGTAAAGCCTCTCTCATCTTAAGGCTTTTATTCTGTTTTTCAGGATCAAAAACTCTTTTTAAACCGTATGGTGATTTTTAACAACCTTTGAATTTTTTGTAAAGGAGAAACTGAGAAATTTATACAACAGGATGTGGCTCGCGCCCTATTTATTGCAATATATTGTGGATTTTATTGAGGAATTCTAAAATACATTGACATAATTAAGCTAAAGTAATTAAAATGATATTAATTATTAATTAAATTAAAGGAAAATAGTTACGATATGAGAAAAGCTATTATAATATCGTTTATATCTATTATGTTTGGTTATATTTATTTACCGGATCAAATCTCCTGTGCCCACGCCCAAACAAACGATGAAGAATCCTATGATATTACCCTGACCCAAACCGCTGATGCTCCCAAAAAAGGCAAAAAGCAAACCCGTGAATTAGATGACAAAAAAGTTTTGACCGAAGTTTACAAAGTCCAGGACGGGGATCGGATCTGGCAATTATTCCGCGAAAGAGGTCTTTTACAAAAACGAAATTTGCCGGAGTTGATCGCCATTCTTAAGAAACTGAATGCTTCTCTGGTGAATATGGACATGATCCACCCCGGTGAAACCATCCTGATTCCCTTGACCATTGCTCCGGCCAAAGGCACGCCCCAGCCGGCGCCTAAAAATACCGATGCCGTCATCTCCCTTGAAGACATTAAAAAGCTCGATTTGGAACACTATACGGTCAAACCCGGCGACAGCCTGGTGAAGATCATCACCAATCTCTACGATGTTCCGGAAAAAGATATCAATGCGGAATATTTGGAGTTGGTTAAAAAGATGAACCCCAGCATCGGCAACTTGAATATGATTTACCCCAACCAACATATCCGCTTACCCATTTTTATGCGCCAAAAAATCCGCGTGCCCATTAAACAACCCGAAGCCGAACAAGTCGTGACCGAAGAAGGGCGCGAACACTTAATGCGCATCAGCCGCGAACTGGATGCGGTCTTCACCCAGATGGGAGAAGAGTGGATTCAAAGCGGGCAACACTTTATCCCTCTGCAATCGGGCGGCCAAGTCAACTTGAACGCCAATGCCTACCCGATTCTGAATCTGGAAAACGGGACCCGTATTATAGTGGACCTTTTTCATGAACTGCCTGAAAAGATGGCCCAACTCATCCCGGCTACCTGGAATAATTATAAAGTCACGCACTTGGCTGAGAAAGACGACCTAAAGGACGCTTTAAAAAAGATCCTGCCCCTTTGCGCCTATCGTGAAATTTACCCTGCCAATGAGCCTTTAAAATTGACCGGCGATATCACCTTTAACATTACGGCAGACTGGATCATTCAATTATACGACGAACCATCGGATAAGCCGGTTAAGTTCCTGGCCATCACCCTATTGGAAAATCCGGCCCAAGCCACACCGGCCGGCATCAAAACTCTTTTAGCCGGGTTAGGGATAAAAGTGATTGAATTTCCGGGTTCTGCTGAAGAACCGGTTTCCGCCGCTGAAACGGGTGCGGATAATCTGATTGCCGGCGCAGACTCGGCCGCCGGCCTCCTTGAAACCCTTTTCACATTGCTGGGCTACTCTTTTTCCAAGGACCAGGACATTCCGGTTTACTCAAGCCAAAAATCGGATTTTAACCTGACCTTCAAAGCCGATTTTTTGTTGCATCTGAACGATCAGGACTACATTATCGATCTGACCGGGCTCTCACCCGAAGTCTCGGCCCTGCTTAAGGAACATCGTTTTGCCGTGCTTTCCCTGGCCGAAGAAAAAGAGCCCTTAAGCCTGGTCAAAAAGCTCCTGGCTTTTTTCAAAGTGCCCATGGAAGCGCAACCCAAACCTTTACCGGCCGCCGACCGCGCCGAAACAAAAAACATCAAGATCAATATTCCAGGCCTCACCTTTGCGGATGCCGGCGGTCAGACCGTGCTGGCCACGCCCTTCACCCTGCCTGATGCCTTAAACCGGATTCTGGCCCAAAAAGGCATAAAAGTCCTGAGTTTGAGCCCTCTGTAAGCTCAAAAAAGCGGACTGCCGCCCAATATAATTTTTACCAATAATCCTAAACCAATTAATAATGACTAATTATTAATTATTAATTTTATCCTTGGTGTCTTTGCGTCTTTGTGGTAAATGCTTTTTCAGAATTTAATTAAGCGGAGGACCCTATTCATGGCCAAGGCGGACGATAAACAGATTATTTTTTCCATGATAAAAGTCGGCCGTATTCACCCGCCGCACCGCCAGGTGTTGAAAGACATTTCCCTCTCTTTTTATTACGGCGCCAAAATCGGCGTGATCGGCCTGAACGGATCCGGTAAGAGCAGCCTGCTGAGGATCATCGCCGGTATCGACAAAGACCATACCGGCGAAGTCCTTCCTTCGCGCGACTATACCATCGGATTTCTGGAACAGGAGCCCTTACTCGATCCGGAAAAGACCGTTAAACAAGTCATTTCCGAAGCGGTTCAGCCTATTCTGGACCTACTGGCCGAATTCGATCGGATCAATAATGGTTTCGGCGATCCCGACCTCTCCCCGGACGATATGGATAAACTAATCGCCCGCCAGGCTACGGTGCAGGAAAAATTGGAACAAGTCGATGCCTGGTCGCTGGATAACCGCCTTGAATTAGCCATGGACGCGCTCCGTTGCCCCCCGGCTGAAACCCCGGTCACAACCCTTTCCGGCGGTGAAAAACGCCGCGTGGCCCTTTGCCGGCTCTTGCTCCAGGAACCCGATATCCTCCTCCTCGACGAACCGACCAATCACCTGGACGCCGAGACCGTGCAATGGTTGGAACATCATCTGCAGAATTACAAAGGCACCGTCATTGCCGTGACCCATGACCGCTATTTTCTGGATAATGTGGCCCAATGGATTCTGGAGCTGGACCGCGGCGAAGGCATCCCCTGGAAAGGCAATTACTCCTCTTGGTTGGAACAAAAACAACAGCGTCTCTCCCAGGAAGTTAAGGCCACGGACCGCTGGCGCCGTCAACTGGAGCGTGAATTGGAATGGATTCATATGTCGCCCCGCGCCCGCCAGGCCAAAGGCAAGGCCCGCCTGAATGCCTATGAGAAACTGCTCTCCCAGGATACCTCCGCCAAAATCCAGGATGCCCGCCTCTATATTCCTTCAGGCCCGCGGCTCGGCGACAACGTCATCGAAGTGCAAAATTTGACCAAGGCCTACGGCGATCATCTGCTGTTCGAGAACCTTTCCTTTATGTTGCCGCGCGGCGGCATTGTGGGCATTATCGGCCCGAACGGCGCCGGCAAAACCACCTTGTTTCGGATGCTGACCGGCAAAGAAAAACCCGATGCCGGCACGGTTAAAATCGGCGAAACCGTCAAGCTGGGCTATGTGGATCAGGAACGGGACGCCTTGGACCCGCACAAATCGGTTTGGGAAGTCATCAGCGAAGGCCATGATTTTATCAATTTGGGGGACAAGCAGATCAATTCCCGGGCTTATGTCTCCTGGTTTAACCTGAGCGGCGCCGACCAGCAGAAAAAAGTGGGCGCCCTTTCGGGCGGAGAACGGAACCGCGTGCACCTGGCGCGGATCGTCCGCAGCGAACCCAATGTATTGCTGCTGGACGAACCGACCAATGACCTGGACGTGAATACCTTGCGCGCTCTGGAAGACGCCTTGGAGGATTTTCCCGGCTGCGCGGTCATTATCTCCCATGACCGCTGGTTCCTCGACCGCATTGCCACCCACATCCTGGCCTTTGAAGGCGAAAGCCAAGTGGTTTGGTTTCCGGGCAATTATACCGATTATGAAGCCGACCGCCGTGGCCGCCTGGGTCAAGATGCCGAGATTCCGCACCGGATTCGGTATCGTAAACTGAAAGCCGGCTAAAGCACTAAGAAGCCTATTGCGAGACGCCCGGCGTAAAGATAAAAGTTTTTCGCATCTCTATTTCGATCGTCTCTACCTTCTCAAGTTTACGCTTTTACACATTCTTGCGTTTTAACCGTCTCACACCCTTTAGGTTCTTTCTCCTTGACCCGCCCGCTGAACTTTACTATACTCTTTGCGATAAAAATTGGCTTTTGACCCTCAAACTAAAATCATTTTAAATATCATTATAATGGGATCTCTAAAAATTCGCCTTTTGAGAAACGGACCGTTCATCTTTGACTGATTTTTAAGCTTAAGTAAGTTTTCAGAGATCCCCATGCGACTTTATATTCCTATTATAATTAAGTCCGACTTTTACCGTTTTAAGATCTTTAGGCAAAAGCTCATGAATCATTCGATTTTCCTTGCCGCACTGCTTGTTTTTTTGGTTCTGCATCCCGGGAATGCTTTTTCCCAAACCGATCCTTGCCCTTTCGCAGTCCCCAAACCGGTTGATGCAAACCGTATCCCCGAACTTACCCGGGAATTCAAACGCTTACGAAATATACCGGGCCACTTCCAAGGGGGTGACTGGAACACTGAAGTCGATTCCTGGATGGGGCTGAAACATCGCGTCATGTCGGATTTAGGTTTTTATGCCGAACACAATCGCATCTCAGTCGGAGAGCTTAGAGAACTCATGGGCGAGCCGGACCGGATCCTTTATATCGGCGGCCCGCCTTGGGATCCAATAACCAGTTGGTCCGCGGCCCATTTCTCCCTGATTTATGAATGGCGCGGCGATCATGATTATCTGGTCTTTGACTGCCGGACCGGAATGGTTACTTCTTCCCATTGGTTTTATGCGGGCGACAAATGAGTTGGACCAAACAAAAAACTCTAATGAATCATTTGGAATAAAGATGTTTCGTTTTTTGAGATAAGTCAGCTTTAAACCCTATTAACCTTAAAGAGGAAAGGAGCAAAAATGAAAAAAAAGCTGCTAGTCGGTTTGATGATCTTGTCGCT
>RPPU01000066.1 GCA_003819975.1 Desulfobacteraceae bacterium | reverse complement strand
TTCCATTTCGCGAATATTGCCCGGCCAGGGGTATTGATAAAAAGCCTCCAATACGCGCGGGTGTACACCTTGAATATCCTTGGCATAAGTCTTGTTCATGTGGTCTAAAAACATTTCGATAAAATAGGGGATATCTTCGAGGCGTGCCCGTAAAGGCGGCAGTTCGATCGGAAAAACATTCAACCGGTAATACAAATCTTTTCTGAACAAGCCTTCGTCGCACATTTTTTTGAGGTCGGTGTTGGTGGCGGCGATCACGCGTACTTTGGTTTGAATGTTTTCTTCTCCGCCGACTCTTTGCAAGACTCCTTCCTGAAGTACTTGCAGCAGTTTGATTTGGGCGGCCGGCGTGATGGTGCCGATCTCGTCCAGAAAAATGGTTCCGTTTTGAGCCAATTCAAACTTGCCTAATTTTCGGCGCACGGCGCCGGTGAAAGCGCCTTTTTCATGACCGAAGAGTTCGCTTTCCAGCAAGGTGTCCGGGATGGCGCCGCAGTGTACGCCGATGAATTGGGCGTCGCGGCGATTGCTGTGGCGGTGGATCAAATTGGCCATAATGCCTTTGCCGGTCCCGGTCTCCCCCATTAATAAAACCGTGCTTTTGGTGGGCGCCACCAGGCGAATCTTGTCAAAGACCGCTCTCATGTTGTTGTTTTTCGTCTGGACAATCCCTAGGGCGCTGGTTTCGGAAAACAGATCTTTGAGAAAATCAGCTTCAGCCTGAAGCTGGCTGGTGTCCCGGGCGCTTTCCAGGACTTGTCTGATTTCGTCCTGGTTCAGCGGCAGGGTAATATAATCGCCGGCGCCTGCTTTGACCGCCTTAACCGCCTCCCGGATCATTTCCTGGGAAGTCATCACGATTATTTCAAGAGCCGGATCCAGATGCCAGAAAGGCTGCAGGCTGCCTTTGTAAGAATCGGACAGCAAAAGGGGATCGCGCAAAAGGTGGAGGTCGATAAAAAGAAAATCATAACGCCCTTTCTGGAGCAGCTCGAGGGCCATGCTTTTACTCTCGACTTTTTCCAGCGCGCGTTCAGGTGGAAAGCAAGTCCGCATGAAATCGAAAGCCTGAGGATCTTCGGAAACAATTAAAATAGGGTGCATGATTTTGTTCCTAGGCCGATTTAATGATTTTTAATCGGCATAAAAAGAATGAATGACAATTCTTGAAAAGTAAAGAAAATTTCAAAGGAGTTTTTTCCAATAGCAGAATTCCAGCGCTTTTTTTAGAGCCTGGTTGATGGCGTATCTTTGAAAGCCCGGGCCGGGGTGCAAGGAGGCCAGGCGCATGAAACAAGCCTGAAAAACCGGCACGCTCAATCCGGCCCGGATGAGTTCTTGAGCGGTCCATACCTTTTGGGGATCTTGGATTTTAATTTTTTTACAGGTGCTGAATTCAAGGTCTTTTGATCGATCATAGCGGGCGGCAAATCCGAAAAGACGGCAGACCAGCGGGCGGTGCGGATATTGACCGCAACGGCCATTGCCCGGCAGGAGGGGGTCCGGCTGATATAGGACGCAAGCCTTGGTGTTCTTCTTTTCGCTTTGTTCGATGAGTTCGGCCAGCGCGTCGGGCCGGCCGGATTGAAAAATGGCATCCGCCAAAGGTAAAAGCTCCGTCACCGTTGCTTCTACTTCTTGACTGTCACAGCAGGAGCCGCAGCCTTCCGGACAATGCAGATCGGTCGCTTTTTGAAAAGTAGCGATCTGTTGGTCGATCTCCAGATAAATGTGCCGGATTTCGGCCAGTAGTTGAGGAAAGGAATCGGTCATGGTGCGCTCTACTCCCAGACAAAGCCCGAAAGTCGGGCTCTGTTCTTTAGGGTCACTAAAGGGCTTATTAACGGTCTCAAAATAGTGTTCACTTGATTCCGGTTCTTATGAAATAAGGGTGTCGCGCTTGCCGATCTTACGATAACCTTCTTTTTTTTAGGAAGTTGCCATTTGAAAAAGAGATCCGGAAACCTTATCTCGATAAAAAGAGAGCATATTATTATGAGACGATTAATATGTTCAGCGAATAAGAGCCCGCTTTCAATGAAACCCGTCATTCCGGTATGATTTGAGCCCGCCAGGGCTAAGACTAGGGCACGGCAGGCCGGAATCCACCGATGCTGAATTGTATCCATCTTAGGGATTATTGTTTGCTAAAGGTTTTTTACCCAGCACAATGATCAACAATGTCGTCGCGGTCGCCGCCAATCCGGCGCTGATCAGAAAAGCGGTGCGCGGGCCGATCCGGGCCCAAAAAAGACCGAACAACAGGCTGGCCGGCAAAGCAGCCAGGCCGATGGCGCCGTGATAATAGCCGAAAGCCCGGCCGCGTTGGAAACTCTCAACATAGTCCGCCACCAGGGCCCGCTCTGCTCCTTCGGTCAAACCGTAATAAAGGCCATAAAGGAATATCAGGGCCGCAACCATCCGGAGGTCCGGAACCAGGGTGATAAAGGCATAGACCAGGATATAAACCAACCAGCCCGCTACAATGGTGACGCGTCTGCCCAGTTTATCGGAAAGCCGGCCGCCCGGCAAGCTGAAGACGATCTTGGAAACATGCAAGAGGGTCCACAAAGCAATGGCATAACCCAGGCCCAATTCAAAGCGGGTTTGGGCGTAAAAGATTAGGAACAGGTCGCTGCTGTTTCCCAAAGAAAACAGGGTCACGGTAGTCAGATAAAGATAAAAACGTTTGGGCAATGGTTTTTTAAAGGAGGGGGCTTGCTCGGTCGTGATACAAGGTTTTGAATGTTGCGCGGTTCCAATATCATGGACTTTGCGGAAGAGTACAAACATACAAATCAGGCCGGGCAAAAAAGCAATCAGAAACAACCAACGCAGGGCCTGCATTTCCTGGGGCCCGGCCGCGGTTGCGCCTTTGCCCCAAAAAAAGGTTTGGCCGAGCCAAAGATAGAGGAACAGAGCGGCAAGCAAAGGGCCCAGAAACGCGCCGCTATGATCCATCATACGATGAAAGCTGTAAGCCAGGCCGCGGTCTTCAGGCTGAATGGAATCGCCGATCAAGGCGTCGCGGGGCGAAGTGCGGATGCCTTTGCCAACCCGGTCCAGGGCGCGCAGGGCAATTACATGCCAGCCGGCCGTGACCAAAGCGATCAAGGGGCGACCCAAGGTGGAAATGCCATAACCCAAAACAGCCAGAGGCTTGCGTTTGCCCGAAGCGTCGCTTAACCTTCCGGAATAGATTTTGAGCAAACTGGCAAGGGTTTCGCCTAGGCCGTCCATGAGGCCGATATAAATCGCTGCAGCGGAAATCGG
The DNA here is from genome assembly GCA_003819975.1 of Desulfobacteraceae bacterium. The sequence continues at coordinate 9,011 of RPPU01000066.1, read as the reverse complement.
CACCAGGCCGGTGAAGAAAAAAGGCAATAAAGGGTAAATCATTTCGCTGGAAACATCGGTGAAGAAACTGACCAAGCCCAACATCACGACATTTGCCGGCAGGGTTTTCCAAAAGCGTAGAGTTGTTTTCATGTTGATACCCTATTTTTCAAGATGCGATGCAATGGATACCGCGACGGAAATATTTTTTTCAATCCATGCACGATTATCATCCGCTTTTTCAAGCAGGTTTTCAACCGTATTTAATTCGTTTTCCATAAAGACTTTAGCCTGCGCGGACAGGTTTTCAATGGAACGAAAAATGGCTCCAGACCATTGGGAAGCCAGCCGATATAGGTTTTTTTCCACTTCCCAGGGCAATGAATTCATAAAATGACGGTTAATCAGCGGCCGAAAAATCCACATCGGGATCAAAAACCAAATCAATTCCAGATCCGTATCGAAAACTTTGCCGATCCGGATATCGGGATGCGCAGGCCTTTCCATGCGGGCTTCGAATTCCGCTCCTGTAAAGGTGATATGCAGAGCTTCTTGAATGCGTTGACTAAGCCGGTCTTGAAAGGCCCGCACCATCCGGGAAAAGCTGTCCAGCGATTTGGGTAAATGCCGGCCGGCAAGTTGTTCCCCTTTAATTGTCGAGAGGGTCTCCAAATGGGAAGTTAAGTCTTTTTCAATCCATTGTCCAAAACCCTCCGACACTTTTCCAATGTGGCCTTTCCAATGCGGCATCCGGCTATGAAGTTCGGATGAAAGACTATTTGATATATCATTAAAGGATTCTTGAAAGAGGCCGCTCGCATCGGCCTGGAGATGGGTACGGAGATTTTCGGTCATGATCCAAATCTCATTCCGAATCGTTGATAGGAGATCGCGTTCCTGTTGAATTTGCCGTTGTAATTGTCGGCGGGATAATTGCTCGGCTCCGGCTGCTGATAAAGCCAACTGCAGGTATTTCCGGCAGTCCTCAACGAGCGTACGAAGCTTGTGACGGCTGATTTCATGGGATTTTTGCGTTTGTAAGGCGGTACATGCTTCCAGCAGTTTATGCATTTGCTTCTGCAAGGGTTTATAACCCGGACGAATGGAGAACGGCAGCACAGCGCCGACCTTGACAACCCGCGATTCAATTTGTTGCCGGATAAACCCGAGCACATCGTCCAATTCGCTTGGGGAAACAAGGTCCGCTTTGGTGAGGAGAATGGTGATTTCCGGCGTGAACTTATCCAATTCCTTTAACAGACGAATGTCTTCTTCGGAAAGCGGGTGATCCACGCTGATCGTCAAGACGGCCGCACCGACCCTGGGGAGCCAGTCCATGGCGGTCAGGGTATTATGGGTAAAAACACTCCCCAAGCCGGGAGTGTCCACGAATTGAATGCCGGCATAGGAGTGAAGTTCCGGTATTTCAATATCGACCCGATGAACTTGTTTTACGTTATTCGGGTTGCGTTGTTCCGTAATGTAATCGGCCAGGCGTTCCAGTGAAATTTCCTCTTCCGGAGCGTTCAAAAAATTGACTACAACCCTGTCTTTCGGACCATATTTCACGCGGGTGATGACGGCCGTCAGGGGGACCACCGCCACCGGCAGGATATCCCGGCCGATGATGCAGTTAATAAAAGAGCTTTTACCGGCTTTAAAGCTTCCGAGAAGCGCGATGTTGAAAATTGCGCTTTCTTCAAAAGTTTCTTCCAGGGCGGCGATCCGCGGCATAAGCGCATCGATCCGAAATTCCCCGCAAATGCCGCGGATCTGTTCCACATAAGGCTGATAAGCATGCGGCTTTTTAGGGTCCGGTGCAACTATCATTTTTATCCCTCCAAATAAAACAAGCTCCCGCCAACGTTTTTATCGGCGGGAGCCTTGGTCTGCCTTAATAATCTCCTGCCGTTTTTTTTAGCAGGAGTCATCAGCCTGATTCAGGCATTTGCGGGGGACTCCATCCCCAAAATTTATTAAAGAATTGCAAAAACCCTTTTAGATGGCAAGGAAAAACTTCTCAAGAAGAGGCTTGGCCATAAGCCGGAATCGCCGGATACTCGGGTTTTTTAACGGACAAATGCTTTGCGACCGGCATACACCGCCGCTTCTCCCAGTTCTTCTTCGATGCGCATGAGCTGGTTGTATTTTTCCACGCGCTCGCCGCGGCAAGGCGCGCCGGTTTTCAGGTGACCGGTGCCGAGAGCCACGGTGAAATCGGCGATAAAACTGTCCACGGTTTCGCCCGAGCGATGCGAGACCATGGCGCCCCATCCTGCTTTACGCGCCATCTCGATCGCCGCAATGGTTTCGCTGAGCGTGCCGATTTGATTGAGCTTGATCAGCACGGCATTGGCCGCGTTTTCCGCGATACCGCGGCTGATGCGGTTTACATTGGTCACGAACAGGTCGTCGCCCACCAGCTCGATTTTTGCGCCCAATTTTTGATTGAGCAGTTTCCAGCCGTCCCAGTCATCCTCGGCCAAACCGTCTTCCAGGACAACAATAGGATATTTTGCACACCACCCGGCCCACAGTTCGACCATTTCAGCCGAGGTCACTTTGCGGTTTTCAGTGCGCAGATTATATGCACCATCTTCAAAAAAGCCGCTGGAGGCCGGGTCCAGAGCTAGGGCGACCTGCTCGCCGGGTTTATAACCGGCTTTTTCAATAGCCTTCAGAATCAATTCGACCGCGTCGGAGTTCTTCTTCAGGGCCGGGGCAAAACCGCCTTCGTCGCCTACGCCGGTGCTGTGGCCGTTGCTTTTGAGGACTTCTTTGAGGGTATGATAGATTTCGCCGCCCCAGCGCAAGGCTTCCTTGAAATTCGGGGCGCCGACGGGCGCAATCATGAATTCCTGAAAATCCGTGCCTTGCCAATTGGCATGCACGCCGCCGTTTAGAATATTGAACATGGGCACGGGCAAGATTTTAGCGGTCACGCCGCCCAGATAGCGATACAGCGGTAAATGGACTGAAGCAGCCGCGGCGCGGGTATTTGCCAAACTGACGCCCAGGATGGCATTGGCTCCGAACTTGCTTTTATTGGGCGTTTTGTCCAGATCCAACATGGTTTTATCCAAGCCGGACTGGTCCAGAGCATCCAGGCCGATCACGGCCCGGGCGATTTCCCGGTTGATATGCGCCACGGCTTGGCTCACGCCCTTGCCTTTGTAGCGGCTTTTGTCATTGTCGCGCAACTCCAAAGCCTCGTGCACGCCGGTGGACGCTCCTGAAGGAACGGCCGCGCGTCCGCTTGCGCCGTCCTCCAGCTGAATATCCACTTCCACGGTGGGGTTGCCGCGCGAATCGAGAATTTCGCGGCTATGAACGGATTTAATTTTTGACATGGTTTTTCCTCCTGATCTTTAGGTTTTTTTAAGTTCTTGTATCACAAAATCTTTCATACCCAAAGGATAACCTTTGGCGGCCGTTGCCAGCATACGAATATGATTAGCGGTCCAGTTAAGCCCGTGCTGATCTGAAAAGTGCCGGAGAAATTCGACCGCTTTTTTTTCCCCGAGATTTTGCAGGTCGATCCGCAAGCAAGGATAGAGACACGCGCGCAAAAGAGTAAAATCATCCGGGTCCAAAAATCGTTCCGTGATGATAATGAAAAGAAAACGCTTTTCCCAAACCAGCCAGCGGATCAGGTTCATTTTTTGGGGCGTCAATTTTCCAAGGTCGTCCAGCACCAGCACAAAACGGAGCGAGTCCTTTTCCGCCAGATTGCCGAGCAAGGACCGGCGTTGCTTATAGGCCAGATATTTGGGCCGACCTTTGGCTTTCTTTTTATAAGGCAATCTCGCCAAAAGATCGTGACAGACCTTGGCCGGGGTCTGAGAAAAATCGGCAAAGAGAAAACGCCATTTCTCGGCGTTGATTTCGGTAACGCGTTTGCTCAAGGCCGTTTTCCCGACCCCGTATTTCCCGGTCACCACGATGTTTTTCCCCCGGCTTAACGACCGGTTGATACGGCTTATTTCTCTTTCACGGCCTATAAAGTACAATGGATTACACCTTGTGAACGATTATCCAAAAATCAATTTCCGATATAGGATAAAAATCCACACCCTCTTGCCTTTTCAAATAAAAAATGCCCTGCCGGGCAGGAGCCTTGCAGGGCATGAAAAACAAAACCCACCCGGAATTCAAGGTGGGGTAGGTATCTTAGATCTCCTACCCCAAATCACGATCTGAGGTAGAAGTCATCAGCCCTTATCTCGCAAGAGGAGGGCGGTCAAAGGCGGACTTCATCGCCTACCCGGGAATATAGATGGATAAGACATGAAATGTCAAGGCGATTCACGGGTTTTTATAGGCCGGAAATTTTTATAAACTACAGTAAAAACCTAGCAAATTAGAACATGGAATTTATTTTAAAAAACCGATAGAATAGCCGTGATTCTTAATGAGATGTTGTTAAGCGGAATATTTCAGAAAATTGAATAGAGTTTTAAACGAGGAAACTAACTCATGAGCACGTGCATTTTTTGCAATATTTTGGAAGGCCGATTGCCGGCCAGCCGAGTTTATCAGGACGAGCTGTGTACGGCATTTATGGATATTCAACCGATCAATCCCGGACATATCTTGATTGTGCCCAATCGGCATGCCGCGTTTTTGTCCGAGCTGGAACCGGAAACCGGGGCTCAGATGTTCCGGACGGCCCAGCGCTTGGCCCAGGCTTTGCGGGAGAGTGGTATAAAGTGTGAAGGCGTGAATTTGTTTTTAGCCGACGGCGAGGCCGCAACCCAGGAAGTTTTTCACGTTCATTTGCACGTGTTTCCGCGTTATCGGGGAGATGGTTTTGACCTCAAGTTCGGACCGGCATTTTTCAAAAAATCGACCCGTACGGAACTTGATACGGCTGCCGAGCAAATACGAAAAGTACTCTGAGTCGGTATTTCAAAACATAGAGTCTTTGAGTCTTAGTGGTGACATTTTTTATTGCAACCCTCATTCGGAGAAAAAACAACGAAAATGGAAGATCGACGAAAAGAGTTGTATTTTAAAAAAGTGGATAAAGAACCCTATGCTCAGCTCCTTAAGATTCGCTTAATAGAAGTTTCGGAAGGCTATGCCCGCTGCGAAATGGAGTATACCGCGGAAATGGATAATATCTACGGCATGGCGCACGGCGGCGCAATTTTTTCACTGATCGATGAAGCATTTGAGATATCTTCCAACAGCCATGATCGCGTGGCCGTGGCCCTGAACATGAATGTCACTTACATGAAACCGCCCAAGAAGAACACGATCCTGGTCTCCGAATCCAAGGAAATCCACCGGACCAAGCGTACCGCTTCCTACACCATTACGGTCAGCGATCCGGAAGGCCAGGTCGCGGTCTGCCAGGCCTTGGTGTATCGTAAGGACGAGCCGGTTCCGTTTTTGGAATCTTTTTAAAGAACAGGAAAAGCTTATTATATAAATTCAAGGATGATCCGGTTTTAACCATGTTGGGCGGACATGACCAGATAGGCTTCTTATTACAAAATATCGACAAAAGATTGTCGATAAGCAAAAATTAACAAGTCTATTGACTTACGATCGTCCGAACTTATTCCGGCGCTCTGGCCGGAATTCATGTTTTTTTGATCCTCTCGAAAAAACATTTAGATTCTTTTATTGCAATAAGGTTATAAAAAAAATATGTTATCTTAGATTTGTTTAATTTAGCTGAAGATCGCTCAGTAAGAAATTATAAATAATTTCATCAAGTTGGCATCGAGTCAGATTTCAATTTAAAAAATTCAATTTATCAAGATGATTTTTCCTCATATCAAAACATCTTCCGGTTGGGAAGAAGCTATTGAAAAAGCGTTGGATTATCACAAGCCGGTGGTTCACAGCGCCGATAAATTCTGTTAAGACAATAGCTACAACCCCGATGGAAGTCGCTCCTGAAGTCATCCCGGAACTTATTTTTTAAACAACATATCGTTTTTATTAATAAATAAATAGGTAAAATAGCGCAATTCAAACAATAAACATATTGCGCAATATTGCGCAATATGGCAGTATGGATGAAATTATTAAAAAGGAATTTTGATGCTTTCATTCAAACCCAGCTCAAAGTTGGAAAAGGAACTGAGGCTTCTGCAGGAGACCTGCATAAAAACCGCCCTGGGTTTGGAGGGGCTATCTGCAGAGGAGGCCAGTTTTCTGAACCGATTCGCCTTGATCAGCAACGTGGGCGCTTCAACCCGCATTGAAAACGCCGTGCTGACGGACCGGGAAGTCGAGTGGTTGGACACCACGCTTTTCAGGGACGGTAAGCCGGGCGTTTTTGAAGAAAAAAAGGCTTTTATCCTGGACAAACTTTCCAAAGACCGGGAACGCAGCATTGAGGAGGTCGCGGGCTGCCGGCAAGTCTTAACAACCGTTTATTTGCAGGCTAAAGAACTTTTTCCCATAACCGAAACAATCATCAGGGGGTTGCATCACGAATTATTGCGCTATTATCCTGCGGCGCAAAATCATGCGGGTGGGTATAAAACCGTCTCCAACCAGGTGGTTTCATTCGATCACGACACGGGCGAAAAACGGGTGGTGCTCGATCCGGCGCCGCCCGGCATTCAGACCGAGACGGCCATGGCGGATTTGGTGCAATGGTATCGGCAAAGTATTCATGAAGATACCTGGCCTTTGCTGGTTGTCGTCGAGTTTGTGTTTCGTTTTTTGGCGATTCATCCCTTTGAGGACGGCAACGGCCGGCTGGGCCGGGCGCTGTTTTTGTTAATCCTGCTGCAAGCAGACGATCAATACCTGACGACGCTTATCCCCTACCTGGCCTTGGACCGCTACATTGAACAAAACCGTGCGCTTTATTATGCGACCTTACACAAGTGCTCGGACGGCACATTCCATTCCGATTCTCTTGAATACGATCTGGAACCCATAGCCTGGTTTTTCATCAAGGTGTTGCGCGCTTCCTTGGGGGATATCGATCTCTACCGCCGGCGTTACGCCGCTTTGCAGCAATTACCGGAAAGCGGCCTGGCGGTTCTGGATGCTTTTAAAGCCAGTCCGGAAAAACGTTTGGCGGTCAGGGAAATCGAGCAGGAAACCGGATTACCGCGGCGCACGATCCAATACGCATTACGAATTTTAAGCGAAAAGCAGTTTATTCAGAAGTTGGGTCAAGGCGCGGCCAGCCGGTATCAGTTGGTTTTTTGAAGAAGACAGGTTTCACACAAAGTTGCTGAGGCACAAAGAAATTTAAAAGTGTCTTATTAATATGAAGAGGTTCAGGAATGCCGGGATACGTTCCGCCATTTAAAATTTCATCGGCCATTGTTTCTTTGATTGCGGAAATTTCCGAACGCATCGGCCGTTATGCGGCATTCCAGGAGGCCTCGATCAACCTGCGCCTGCGCCGGATCAACCGCATCCGGACCATCAGAGGCTCGCTCGCCATTGAGGGCAACACGCTTACCGAAGAGCAGGCTTCAGAAATACAGGATCACATCTAAAGGCTTTGCATACCTCAAAGAAAGCATCATAGAGATGCTGTTCGGCATTAGTAATTCATAATGAGTCATGAACCATTTCGGAGGCTTTATGAAAAACATCACGATTAAGACTTTGATTGTTGCGTTTCTATTCTCCGCCTGCCTGGCAAGCGCAGACGACCACACTGGTTCCGTCACCGACCTTGATGGAAATGTCTATACAACTGTAAAGATAGGGAATCAAGTATGGACCGTGGAGAATTTGAGAACCACGAAGTATAATGACGGGACCTCCATCCCCTTGGTAACGGATAAAACGGTCTGGGAAAAATTGACCACGCCGGGGTATTGTTATTACGACAACACGACCAATAAAGATCGTATCAAAAAATATGGTGCCCTCTATAACTGGTATGCGGTTGATACAAAGAAACTTGCTCCAAAAGGCTGGCATGTGCCGACGGATGCGGAGTGGGCCATTTTGCAGAGTTACTTAATTGCCAACGGGTATAATTGGGATGGAACAAAAACGGAGAATAAGATAGCCAAATCCATGGCGGCAAAGACCGATTGGTCCGTTTTTACAAAACCGGGAGCAATCGGTGACGACTTGACACGGAATAACAGAAGCGGTTTTTCCGCCCTTCCGGCCGGTTTTCGTGACGATAATGGTGTTTTCGACCATAGGGGCATCACCGCTCTCTGGTGGAGTGCTACGGAGTTCGATGCGTCCATCGCATACTACTATTACCTCGACTATAGTTTAGGCGACCTCGGCAGGGATCTCTTCAGTTTAAAGAGCGGCGGTTCTTCGGTCCGGTTGTTGAGGGATGAATAAAAAAGCAGGAAAGTTTGAAAAGGGAAGCAAAGGCGGCGTACATAAAATTATTAAATTCATAAAGTAAGCTTGTTTCTAAAATAAAAGCAAATAAGATGAACGACCTTGAGAAAAAGGTTAATGAATGGTATCTGAGCCGGCTCGATAATAGGTATTGGCTTCCGCATGAGCCTTGTATGGACTTCGGGATTGCTGCGCTTCCGTATTTTTCGGCCGCTTTTGAACATGAGCAGGATCCGCAACGCAGGGCATTGTTGATCGAGATTATTTGGGAATTCCGAGATATCGCCGTTTTACCGGCTCTGTCAGCGGCCTTGAATGATCCATCGCCTTTGGTTTGGAAAGAAGCTCTGAACGGTTTGGTGGTATTGGACTCGGAGGATTGCGTGAAAGTCATCGAGGCGGCAAAGGCAAGACCTTTTAAAAAAGAAAAGGATTCGATCTATTTCCGAGAATGGCTGAATGAAGCGATTCAGCAACTAAAAGAAGGTTTCTACGGTGAGAAACTATTAAAGCCGGAGGCGGATGACCCGATGGAAGATTAATCGGTTATCGGTTCAGCGCGTAAAGGATCACGCGCCGGTTCGCTGATCTGGGGTTGTACCGGTTTTCCGGATTGCAAAGGCACAAAACCGGTTTAACCGCTTGGCTTTTAATAAATTGGGGTTTAGAATTCTCTTGGTTTTGGTGTCGGAGCTTTTGATGGAGAAACCTTTTAATGATAGAAGGAGGGTATT
>RPPU01000065.1 GCA_003819975.1 Desulfobacteraceae bacterium | reverse complement strand
AGCCCGGTTCCGCCGTACTTGCGGGTGGTGGAAGCGTCGACCTGTGAAAAGCTTTTAAAAAGACGGTCAAAACGATCCGGGGGTATGCCGATGCCGGTGTCTTTGATCGCGAACCGCAGCATGACGTGGGTATCGGTTTCTTGTTCTAAAGTAATCCGGATTACAATTTCACCTTTGGTAGTGAATTTAACGGCATTGTTGCATAAATTAATAATGATCTGACGTAAGCGCCCGGGATCGCCGATTATCAAAGAAGGAACGTCATGGTCGATCAGACAGCCGAATTCAAGTCCTTTTTCATAAGCCCGCAGGGCCAGCATGTCGATGACATTATCCAAAGTCATTCTAAGGTCAAAATCAATCTGTTCTATTTGAAGCTTACCGGCTTCGATTTTTGAAAAATCCAGAATATCATTGATGATTTGCAGCAGAGCTTCGGCGCTCATCTGAACGGTTTTGGCAAAATCTTCCTGCTCGGCGGTCAATTCCGTATCCAGCAGCAAACCGGTCATGCCGATGACCGCATTCATCGGGGTGCGGATTTCATGGCTCATGGCAGCCAGGAATTCGCTTTTAGCCTGATTGGCTGCCTCGGCCCTGGCTTTGGCGTGTTCCCGCTCTTCATGGGCTCGTTTGCGGTCTATGGCCAAAGCTACTTGTTGGGAAACCACGGCCAGGATATCCAGATCGCGTTGATCAAAGAGTTCGGGGTCGGTATAGCTTTGGGTGGCGATAAAACCGATCACTTGTTCGTCGATCTTCAAAGGCGCGCCGATCCAAACCAATGCCGGGGTCCCGACCGCCTGATTTTTTTGATGTCTTTGCTCCAAATCCTTTTTGCTCAGAAAAATCGGTTGCCCGGAGAGGATAATATCCCGGGCAATGGACCCGGTTCCCAAGGTAATGGACTTGCCTTGCAGGGCATCGAATTGGTCCACGCAATAATCCCAGCGAATACTGTTTTTTTCAGCATCATAAAGACTGATGATAAAATTGGTCAAATCCATGATGCGGTTCAAAGAGATATGAATCGATTTAAATAATTCATCTAAATTACGGGTGGTGTTGACGGCATTGGCGATTTCGAACAGGGCTTGGTTGATTTCTTTGCTCTCCTTATGAGCTTGTTCGGCGCGCTTGAGATCGATGGCCGTGGCGATTTGGCCGGAAACAGATAACAATATTTCAGCTTCTTTTTCCGTATACAAATACGGGTCAATATAGCTCTGCACAACCAATGCGCCCAGAACCTCTCCTCTGGTTTTGAGCGGTACGCCTAGCCAGAGTTCACTGGGAGTTCCGATAAAGGGCTGCCCGAGCCTATGCAATCTTTCAATGGATTCCTTTTTCTTGAAAAAAAGAGGTTGGCCGTGTTTAATGACTTCGGCGGTGAAAGACCCTGATCGACCGGCATTTTCAATAATCTGAAAATTAGCATCTTTTTCATCCACGAAATAGGGCGAGGAGATGCAGTCTTTTCCCGAATCATAGATGGCGATATAGAAATTGGATGTATCAATGATCCGGTTTAGAATTTGATGAATAGTTCTGTACAGGTCATCCAGATTATTGGACGTGTTGACGGCATTGGAAATCATGAAAAGGGTTTGGGTGATTTGTTCGCTTTTGATGCGGGCTTCTTCCGCGCGTCTCTGCTCGCTGATGTCGCGATATATCACGTAAAAACCTACCTTTTTTTGCGCAATGATGATCGGTGCAACAAAACAGGAGACCTGCAGTAAGTCTCCCTTTTTATGCCGGCGTACGGTTTCAAAAGTGACCTTCTGACCTTGAGTAGCGGCTTGGGAAAATTGTGCGGCCTGAGTCTGTAAGTTCGACGGTATGATCAGATCGTCAATGTATCGCTTCCGAGCTTCAGCGGCGGAATAGCCGAAAATCCTGGTAAATTCCGGATTAATGTGCATAATCCGGCCGTGGATATTGCTCATCACAATCGCCTCTTGTGAGGTTTCAAAGAGTTGTTTTAAATAGGCATTCTCATTGAGCTTCATTTGGGTTACAGCCGAATATTGCACTGATCGTTTTTGCGGCTTGGGCGCTTTTGCCAGCGGTTTTTTATTGGCTGCCCGTTTTTTTATTGATTTAGTTTTGATAGGCATAGCTAAGAAATACCAATCCTTTTAGTTAGTTATCCTATTTTAAAAAAAGCGTTATATAAAATATGAAAGAAATAATCTAAACAAGATATGTCTTTGATAAATTCTGCAAATCTTATACCATAAAAAAACTTAACTAATCTTCCATATTTTATTAAAAAAAACTAGTAATCAACCCAATGACGGGTATCGTGTCAGATCCGGCTTTCCGGAGAATCGATATTGACGTAAAGACCGGGAAAGTGCAGGGGGTTATTCTATAACGATGGAAGAAATCACTTCAATTTATAACAGTAATTAAGCAGTCTATTGTCTGCAGATACTTGGCAAAACTGGAAGAAGATCTGTTAAAAACAAAACTCATATGACCGATTCTATAGGCAAGAGGACAGCGGCGATTCAGAATTTCATTCGTGAAGTTTACTATGGCTGTCGGAAAACAATCAATCATGGGAGTATATTGTCAATGGTTAAACATTCAGGCATGAAAACGGCTTTATCTTTTGTTTTGATCATTGTATGTGTTGTCGGTTTGTCAATACTCTCCAATCGAATCTGGGGCGAAAAATCCGAACAAATACCGGAGCCAAAAAAATGGGTCATCGAAAATGAGATGACCCTTAGTCAGTTCGGCCAAGCCAACGAGTTGCCAAATTCGGTTTTACTCGAGATATTTAAACTCAAAGCGGAATCCGATCTGGGGAATAAACTAAGTGCATACGGTACAACCGACCAAATTGCCGGCCTGGTCACCAAAAAATTGGCTTTGGCCTCGGAACATGCCGCCAAAAACTGGATAAAAATTCCATTAAAATTCGGTCTTTGGATTATCCTTTTATCCGTACTTTTTATTTTCTTAAGGAAACGGAAGGGCATATCGGCCATCCGGAGGTGGTTGCTTTTCATATCCCTTTTAATATTCGGCGTGGTTATGGGATCGGATCCCAGCCCCATGGGTACGGTAAAAGACGCCATTCACCTCTATGGCACCAAGTATGTCATTTTCCCTCCGAGAATGATCGCTTTGGGGATCTTTTTGTTAATTGTGTTTCTTGCCAACAAATTTATTTGCGCTTGGGGTTGTCAAATCGGCACGTTGCAGGATTTGATTTTTCATATTAATCAGACCGATAAACGAAAGGCTGTTTTCGGCAAACAAATCAGATTGCCTTTTGCCCTGACAAACACCGTTCGATTTGTAATTTTCTGTGTGTTTACCGTTATCGCTTTCTCATGGGGTTTTGACATTATCGAACCGGTGGATCCTTTCAAGATTTATAAACCGGCCGTGCTCGGAATTTACGGAATCATTTTTATAGGTATTCTTCTATCCTCGAGCCTATTCATCTATAGACCTTGGTGTCACTTTTTTTGTCCCTTTGGTTTTGTGGGTTGGTTGGTTGAAAAAATAAGTCTTGTTAAAATAAGCGTAAATTATGAAACCTGTATTGCCTGCCAGAAGTGCGCCGCGGCTTGTCCCTCGACGGTCATGGGCGCTATTTTAAGACACGATAAAAAAACAATCCCGGATTGTTTTAGTTGCTACACTTGCCGGGAAGTATGTCCGACCGATTCCATCCGTTTTTCTTCAAGAAAAAGGACGGTACCGCCCGTCGATTTTTTTGAAAAATCGCAAAAGGAAAAAAACATCGCATAACACTCGATTCAGAGTCAATCGAGTACAATTTTAGTTTAGAAAAAGAATTATTTGAACAGTCATTAAAGGGGAAATTGCATTTTCATCATCCACTTATTCCATATGGCTTGATTAAGATAAGCAATACTACCTTTTATATCAAAGGAGATATCCGCTCCTATTTCATCTTTCCAGCTTCTATTGGGGGCATAATGGATGGCGAAAATTCGGACCCACGAAAAATGATGTTCACGAGCTTTTTCTTTCGGAAACAAATGGTCTACATCCTGTACGGAAGGGAGAATATCTTGTTTGTCTTGGCAAGTCAATTTAACATGCAGACATTCTTCCCAAGCATCGATCCATGCGCGCCGATAACCTTCTCGGTAACCCGTGTATTCAATATTAACCCAGACCTGAAGTTCTTCTTGGTTAAAAGCCGCAGGAGTACTTACTTTAGCGATCATATCCATGTTTCGTTTTCCAATTTGTTCAACTCTTCCAATTTCTGCTAAATTTATTTTTGTCCGTGCGGCGATAGGGTAATTGGGAATCATATCTTTCTCCTTTTGTAACTATTTGAAAGATCTATAAAATCTTTATCTCTTCTAAAATACGTTTTTTAATTTCAAGAACATTTCCTTGTTCCCGGGTTTTTTGCGCCAGGTCCAGGCCCAGGAGAGCTGCACCGAGAGCGCCGGTAATCAAGGGTTCCTCAGGAATCAGCAGGGGTGTTTTAAATTGGCGGGAAAGAGCCTGGATCAATCCTTGATTTTTGGCGCCGCCGCCGGTGAGTACCACCGGCTCCTTGATCTTCAAACGGTTGGCCAGACGGATGACACGGTTGGCCAAGGCTTCATGCACGCCGGCGATCAGGTCGGGCAAGGGCGCGCCTTGGGCCCGTTTGGCGGTTACTTCCTGTTCGGCCCAGACCGTGCAGATATTGCTGATTTCGAGAGGATGAGTGCTTTGCAGGGAAAGGGTTCCCAATTGTTCGAGCGGCACCTGCAAAGAGTCGGCGATCACTTCCAGAAAGCGGCCCGATCCGGCTGCGCACTTGTCGTTCATGACGAAGTTGACGGGGCGGTTGTTTTCAATCAGCATCACTTTGCTGTCCTGGCCGCCGATATCGATCACTGTCTTGGCTTGCGGAAAAAGCCAGCCAATGCCGCGAGCATGACAACTGATCTCGGTCACTTGTTTGTCGGCGAACGGCACATTGATGCGGCCGTAACCGGTCGCAATGATATAGGTGATCGCTTCAAGATTAAGACCGGCCTGAGCCAGGGCCTGTTCCATGACTTTGTTGGCGAGGTGGCGTTGCTCCGGTCCGGTTGGGCCGATAACCGATGCAATGATTTTGTCCTTGAAAATCACTGCCTTGGTCATGGTGGAGCCGATATCGATTCCGGCGAAATATTCGGGCATAAAAACCTGATTTAAGATTAAAGATTATAAATTCAAGATTTATAAAACTCTTTTCTCTGCGCCTTGGCGTCTTTGCGCGAGATTCTTTTTTGCATATTTTAAACGGGCAGACACAGGGATCTGCCTCTACAATCGGAAGGGCACAGAATTCTGTGCCCCTACGCCCCCTCGACTCCTCGATTCCCCCCCTTGTCCGCCGTAGGCCTTGCGAAGGCGGATTGGACCTTTGAACCCTTTTCTCAGGCTTTCATCTTCTGGATGGAGGCCAGGGTCTCGATAAAAGCATCGATTTTGTTGCGGGTATCGGTTTCCGAATAAGAACTGATGTCGATGATATCGCTCTCCAGGATCAAAGAAGGCAGACCGCGTTGTTCTTTGGTCTGCTTGCCGTCTTTGCCGATGGATAAGACCGGGATCGGTTTGTAAATTTTATTCAGTTGGTGCAACTGCCAGATCAAGCCCACATGCCAGGTGCGGCAGGAAAAGGCTTCGTGCATGACCACACCGTCGATCTTGTAATGCTCGATATGGCTGATCAGGCGTTCCACGTCCGGTTCGCTGCCGGGCCGTTTGCGGGCGCGGTCATACCAATAGGTCCAGTAACCGAGCCAGCGCCAGGCCAAGTGTTCGACCGGGTCGTTGGTTTTGGGAAGGTCCATTTCATAGAGCGGCGCAACCATGCGATAGGTGGTTTCGACCGGAAAGACCGCGCCTTTGTCGTTGAAGTAGTTGAAATCGCGGAGCGCGAACCAGGCCGGTAAACCCCCGCCCCAGAGCAGACGGTATTTTTCTTGTTCCACTTCGCCTTCCTTGTTGGCGATTTTTTCCTTCAACTCCTTGTTCAGGCCGGCAAAGAAATCATAAGCAATCTGGGTGCCCATCATAAAACACATGGGCACCATGGTATTCATGGCGTCGCCGGTGCCCATGGGACAGGGCACGGCTTTGCGTAACTCATAGGTTTCATGAATCAGGTTCCAGGTGCGATCGGTCAGATCGACCAGCTCGGACAGACGATCATAGTTCATTTTCTGGCCGGTCTGCTTTTCCACGAACGCAATAAAGCCGCGTAATTCCTTGACGATGTATTTGTGATAATAGCCCCAGACTTCGCGGTGATCGCGGGTGCGGTCGTAAAGCGGATAGGGCAGGTCGATATTGTAAATCGGCACATCCGGGGTAAATTGCTGGCTGGCCTGGTACCACTTGGCGCGCGGATCGCACAGGATCTGGCCGGTGGAGACCATGAAATCGGGCTTGACCTGGCCGCCCCAGGGAGATTCCGGGGGCATAGCACCCGACTCTTCACGCCATTGGTCGAAACCGATGCCGCACAAAGCATAGGTGCAGAGCGAGCGGGAAAGACCCAGGGCTTCGGCCCGGGCCAGAAATCTTTCAGAATCGCGTTTGGCGCCGCAGATCCCGGCAAAATTCTCGGTCCAGACCGGAACCACGTCCATGGCCCGTAATATTTCTTCGTGGTGGCAGACAATAAAGGTAAAAGCGAGTTTTTGTTTGCCTTCTTGCCGGGCGCGAATGGTGCCGGCAATCAATTCTTTCACCAACGGCCCGATGGAAGCGGCCGCTTTGGTTGCGGTTTTTCTTTTATCAGGTTTTGCATCAGCCATTTTAAGTAACCTCCTTGTTGCGTGCAGTAGCTTCTTGGAACCGCCCATGCACACTAATAAACGCCAATATTATGAAATTTTAGTCTTATCAACAATCATGTTCCTTTGTCGGCGGTTTACAATATCTCAGGTCTAAATTAATCCCTATGTTGTTTTATGGATTCATTCCGGAAATCCTTGCCGGAATTCATGATTTTTTGATCTTATGTTTTCAAGATCAAAAAATCATTTCCAGGAAGGCTTGAATCCGGGTCTTTAATTGACCGATGGTGCCGCTCGAATATTCATCTTCCAAATAAAGCAAGGGCACCTTGATCGATTCATAATAAGCCTTGCGGGCCGGAACTTCGAAACCAAAGGGATCGCAATATTTATAAACATATAGAATGGCGGCATCCACTTTGAATTCCTTAGCAAAAAAACCGATATCGCCGAAGCGCACAGCAGCGTCGCCCGCAAAGGTCCCGGCTTTGTTTTCACGATAGGTTTTGGGGCAATTGACTTTGTCCAGATAACGTTGACTCAAAGCATCCAGTACATTGGTCTGGACCTTGACCTGAGGCCAATAATCACGGCTGCCATTGCAGATCGTATCGGCCACAACCTGGGCGCCCAGGCCTTCCACGATCTTGATCAGCTCGAAATTATCAATGCAGGCGCCGTCGATCAGAATCCGGGGGCCTTTGACCAGGGTTGATTTGCGGGTTTTGACTTCCTGGATCACCTCGTCAAAAAGAGCATTGGCTTCTTCAACCGGCAGGCTTGATCCCACCGTCATGAGCATGGTGAGTTCGGAACCGGAGATCAAGGGCGGGTTGGACTGGCGTAATTCATAAAGCGCTTTGGCCTTGGTTCGATTCTGATTGTAAAGTTCAATGGCTCGGCTGATTTTGGCATCTGAAATCGTTTGGCCGGTGTATTTCTCGAGACTTTGTTTAAAGGTGACGAGTTCGGCCTGCATAAATTCAAAAGCCGATTCCTTGACCACTGAAGGAGTATTAAAAAAGTGGGTATAAGATAGGTCCAGGGAATAGGCCCAGGTGCTGTAGCTGCGGACCATGCTGTCGCAGGCATGGGGGATAACCACCCCGGAAAGAAAATCATATTTGCCTTTAATCGTGAGATCGAAACAACTGCGAATAAAGGGACAAACAATGGTCTCCATCAGACTGTCGCCTTTGGTAATGGGTTCATGCACATTGCCGCGGATCCGGAAAGGCACGCAATCCGCCGCTACCATCATTTCCAGGGGTACAAAGGAACAGACATACCCGATAATTTTTTTACCTTGGGTTTTCAGCTCCCTGGCCCTAAGCCCATAATCGTCATAATATCTTTGGACTTTGGCCATCACGCCTTTATTTTCATCTTTCATCCGACTGATCTCCTTTGTCATTTACAGGGGTTCTGTATGTTCGTTTTAACCGTGTCATTCCCCGGCCATATCGGTGGGAAATGCAATATATATAAGCCTAACCTAATTTTATTTCTCGAAAACAGGATGGTGTCAAGCCTTTTCGGTAAAACGAAATCAAAGAATTTTAAACTGGATTAACAGAATGTTAGGGCGCCGCCTTTAAGCTGAAAATAAGAAAAAGGAATCCGATTAGCTCTATGATCATCCTGAGGTTATTTTTTTTGATTTGCAATCAGGGCAGCGCCGAGCGCGGCGGTCAGCAAGGGTTCCGGAGGGACGGAGATAGTCAAACCGCTCAATTCGGTTAATGCTTTAGCCAAACCGGGATTGCAAGCGCCGCCACCGGTCAGGGCATAATCTTTTTCAAGGCCAAGCCGTTCAGCCAGACTTTGGATCTGGGCGGCCAGGGCGCGGTTAATGGCGGCTAAAAGGTCCTCTTTGGCATTGCCTTCGGCAATGCGGGAAATAGCCTCGGATTCGGCAAAAACCGCGCAACCCGTATTAAAATTTACCTTTTTTTGAGATTTCAGGGAGAGGGCCCCCAATTCTTCGACCGGCACTTGCAGGACTTTGGCCATGACCTTCAGAATGCGGCCGCTGCCGCCGGCGCATTTGCCGCTTAATAAAAAACTCATAATATTGCCTTGATTGTCAATGCGGATGGCTTTGCTGTATAAATCGCCCACATCCACAATGGTCCTGACATCCGGAAAAAGAAAATGCAGGCCGCGGCCGTGCGCGGTGATATCGGTCACGATTTCGTTTGCAAAAGAGACGGCTTTGGAGCCATAACCGGTCGCAACCGTATAAGCCGGATCCGAAGGGTTTAATCCGGACCGGGTCAGCAGCTTATTTTTAACCTGTTGGGCGGTATTGGCAAAATGCCCGCCGGAAGGGCAGATATAGGAATCAAGGATTTTACGGTCCTGTAAAAGAATACCTTTTGTCAGAGCTGAACCCAGATCAATGCCAAGCACAATCGTCATGGTTGATTGCTTTTACCTTTCAAATATGCAAACCTATTTTTAGAAATCCCCCTGTCGATAGGGTTGAGCTAAGCGCCTATTGAGATGTTCAGGAGTTTAACCTAACCGTGACAGAATTGTAAATATTTTAAATAATGACCGGCTGGATTCTGTGCCGGGCAGGCAGCGATCCATTTTTGTGTATAAACCGGTTGTTTAAAAGGTATGATTCATATATCTTTAATAACTGCTCAAGTAGCCGGAAGTTAAAATTCAGGAAATCGAATGAAGAAACCGGCCACGAGATTTGAGGACTATAACGGCTGCGAGGGTCTGCCATGTCTTCTGAACTGATTATTATCGGCCTGTTCGTTCTTATGGGATTGGTGTTGGTATTGCCTTTTCTCGTAAAATGTGTTGAAGAGGAACTGGAAATATTTCTCTTTATTATGGGTGTCGTCTCGGTCAGTATTTCGGGACTTTGGACCGGGCATATTATTATCGAGGCTCTCAAGGAACCCATCGCGATCAGCCTGACGGTCCTGATTTCCGGATTGTTATTCCGGTTGCTGCGTATCCGCATCAGGAATTGGACCCAAGCCGCCATAGCCCGCATAGGTTCGGGACCTTTTATATTCATCCTGGTGACCGGGCTTGGCTTGATATCAAGTCTTATCACGGCCATCATTGCCGCCGTTATCTTGGCCGAAATCATCACTTTTTTACGATATGACCGCAAATTTGAAATTCGGCTCGTTATTATTGCCTGTTATGCGATCGGGCTGGGCGCCGTGTTGACCCCCCTAGGCGAGCCGTTGGCCACGATCGCCGTATCCAAACTGAAAGGCGCACCCCATCATGCCGATTTTTTCTATTTGTTCCGCTTATTGGGCTTTTGGGTGATCCCGGCCATTGCGGGGCTCGGGCTTTGGGCTGCTTTTTTAAAACCGGAAAAAGATAAAACGAGAAATACTTTGACCGAAGACCAACCGGAAAACTACAAAAGCATTGTTTTCCGCGCTTTGAAAGTCTATCTTTTTGTCATGGCCCTGTTGCTGTTGGGAACCGGTTTGACTCCCCTGGTCAATAAATATCTCGTTCAAATTAAACCCGGTTTCATTTATTGGATCAATCTTGTATCCGCTATATTGGACAATGCCACCTTGACCGCGGCCGAAATAACGCCCCTGATGAGCAGGGAAACCATCCGCTATCTCCTGCTGGGTCTTCTGATATCCGGAGGCATGCTGATCCCGGGCAATATTCCCAATATCATCTGTGCCTGCAAATTGTCGATCAAAAGCAAGGAGTGGGCGCTTTACGGTTTGCCCCTAGGGGCCGTTATTTTTCTTGGATACTTTTTATTGCTGAATTTAATATGATGATTCCTTACGACCGCCTGAACCACCATGCCGATGCGCATGGTGCGATTGATGACCAATTCATCCATAGGCCGCGCCGGCCGCTTCATGATGTCGGATTCTCCGTATTTTAACATAACAGCAGCTCATAATTCCAATTAGCGAAATGAGACATTGAAGAGTCCATGTTTAATATCCTATTCATATTACTAATCTTAATTTTTTATTTGAAAAATTTTAGCCGGTCAAGTAAAGTGAAATTTTAATAGGTCAGACTTATAAGGGAATCAATTTTTACTTCAAATATGCCGGTAACATATTGAACTATGAATATAATTTTAGTTGTTGGTTTTGTCATTGTCCTTGGTTTTTTAGGCGGTTTGGTAGCAAATCGGTTTGGTTTTCCAAAAATAACGGGATATTTATTAGTTGGGGTAGGTTTTAATCCTTCTTTTCTAAGCTTCATTCCTCAAAATATCGCTGAATCGCTCAATGCCATCACTCCTGTTGTATTAGGCATCATTTCTTATCATATCGGCGGTGGGCTGCATTTAGAATCTATAAAAAAAATGAGGAATTCCATTTTATGGATTACCATTGGGCAAAGCCTAATGCCCTGTTTGTTAACGATGGGGCTGGTTTGCTTCTTATTTCCCCTCATAATAAATAATCCCGATAGTCATTTTTGGAATACGTATTTTCCCATGGCGATTATTTTGGGTGCGATAGCGATTTCCTCGGCTCCGGCGGCCATTGTGGCTATTATTCATGAATGTAAAGCCAAAGGGCCGGTTATCACGATCTCTCTGACTGTTTTAGCGTTGACCGATGCAGCGGCAGTCTTGGCGTTTGCCTTGGCTTTAGGCGTGGCAAAGCCGATGGTGTTCGAAAGTCATGCCCTTTCTTTTAATCTGATGATCCTCAATCCTTTGCTGCATATTGGTTTATCGGCTCTCATCGGCCTATTGTCGGGCTTTGTGCTTGTTTTTATGGCACATATGGCTAAAAGTCATTCGATGCTGTTGGTGATTATTCTCGGGATAATCTTTTCAGTGGTAGGGCTGTGTCAACTGGTGGAGGCTTCACCCATTCTGGCGAATATGATTGTCGGTTTTATAGCGATCAATAAATCAAAGAAAAACGAAATGCTTTCTCTGCTGGAAGAGATTGAAGATGTTATTTTTGCGGTATTTTTCGTTGTTAATGGGATGTGTTTTAATATACTAAGCCTCAAGGACGCAGGCGTTTTAACGGCGATCGTCATTGTCGGTCGTTGGGGTGGTAAATATTTTGGGGCACGCATCGGGGCTGCGGTCGCGGAGTCTCCGGAGTCGATCAGAAAATATCCTGGCTTGATTTTATTACCCAAGGCCGGGTTAACCTTGGGATTGGCTTTCATCGTGAAGGAGACTTTTCCGGGCTTTGGGAATCTGGTGTTTAATGCTTTGATCACTTCTACTCTCATCAATATGATCATTACTCCACCTTTGGCAAAATATGGTATTGCCAAATCAAACGAGCGCACCCGGGCTTAAGATATCGATAAGTTTCTTGCGCAATGGGAACAGTCGTCCGTTGGCGATGGGAGACAGCTTTTCTTGAAGGAAATGACAAGTAAATCGGCAATATAAGCAGCCGGTATGTGACACGCCGATATCTTAGGTCCTTAAAGAACTAAAAATCGTTTAAAGAAAAAATCAGGACCAGCCAAAAGCGGCAAAGACAATCGAGTCGATGCAGCATGCCCTGTGAACTTTGCGTCTTAAATGCAGGATCGCGATGGCCGGTAAACAGCAGCCGAAAAAAATAAACAAGGGCTTTCCGTACGGAGAAGCCCTT
>RPPU01000064.1 GCA_003819975.1 Desulfobacteraceae bacterium | reverse complement strand
TTCGGCATTGCCCAGATCGGCAAATCGTTCCGCAACGAGATCAATCCGCGTAATTTCACGTTCCGGTCGCGGGAGTTCGAACAAATGGAGCTCGAGTTTTTCATCAAACCGGACGAGGTAGTGCGCGCTCAGCATCCTGAAGTCATTGCGGATAAGCCCGAGACTTGGGGTTGGAGCGAATGGCACACTTTTTGGGTGGCGCAACGCCTGACCTGGTATGAAAGCATCGGCTTGCCGGCGGCGAAACTTCAGAAAATCGTGACCGCGCAAAAAGAGCTGGCCCATTATGCCCGAGCCGGCGTGGACATCAATTTCGATTTTCCGTTCGGCTCCCAGGAACTCGAGGGCATTGCGGCGCGCGGAAACTTCGACTTGTCCCAACATCAGCAATTCAGCGGAAAGTCGTTTGAATATTTCGACGACGAAGCCAAGGCCCGCTATATCCCGCACGTGATCGAGCCGAGCGCGGGTACGGATCGGATTGCCCTGGCGGTTTTATGCCAGGCTTTTACCGAAGAAGAAGTGGTCGGCGAGAACGACAAGAAGGAGACGCGGGTCGTGATGAAGTTCGCGCCGCGAATTGCGCCGGTCAAGGCGGCGGTGTTTCCGCTTCTGCGCAACAAGCCGGAATTGGTAGCCAAGGCCCGGGCGATTTACCGAAATCTACGCCGGGAATTTGTGATCGAATGGGACGATTCGGGCAATGTGGGCAAGCGTTACCGCCGGCAGGACGAGATCGGCACGCCATTTTGCATCACGGTCGATTTCGACACTTTGGGAGAGAAAGGCCCGGAACTGAAAGACACGGTCACGATCCGCGACCGCGATACCATGAAGCAGGAGCGGGTGGGGATTTCGGAATTGCGGGCGTGGCTTAAAAGCCGGATCGGGTAAGGCGAAGGAAGTTTTTAACCGCAGACCCCGGTCAGACAGCCGCGGACGCATAAGAACATTTTTGTTCCGCCGACGCGGCGCAACAAAAGGTGTCATCGTTTCAGGATTTTCTTCGGCTGACACGGCCGAAGAAAAAATCCGCGGCCATCTGTGGTAAAAAAAGTTTTAGATGAGCTTTCCTTTAGTTGTCGCTGCTGCGCGTTTCGCGGAATTATTCCCGTCTAAAATTCTTTAACTTGCGAGGAGCAGTCATGGATTTCAACTTATGCAAGCGAATCGCGGAAAATATCGGCCGGGTGATCGTGGGCAAGCGTGAGGCCGTTGATCTCCTGCTGGTGGCTTTGCTGGCGGATGGGCATGTATTGATCGAGGACATTCCCGGGCTGGGCAAGACCTTGATCGCCAAGGCCCTGGCCAAGAGCCTGGGCGGCCATTTCCGGCGCGTGCAGTTCACGCCCGATCTGCTGCCGGCCGACATCACCGGCTTTACGGTCTATAATCAGCAGTCGGGCCAGTTCATTTTCCAGCCCGGACCGGTCATGACCCATATTCTGCTGGCGGACGAGATCAACCGCACCATTCCGCGCACCCAGTCCAGTCTTTTGGAAAGCATGGAAGAACGCCAGGTCACGGTGGACGGCAAGACCTATGCTTTGCCGCATCCCTTTTTTGTCATGGCAACCCAAAACCCCATTGAACTCGAAGGCACTTTTCCGCTGCCGGAAGCGCAATTGGACCGGTTTTTACTAAAAGTGCGTTTGGGATATCCTGAAAAACAGGAAGAGATCGCGATCCTGGAACGATTTCAAAAGCAGGATCCCCTCAAGGACCTGACTTCCATGGGGAATCCGGAGGATTTGGTCCGGTTGCAGGAGGCCCGCAAAAATATTCGGCTGGCGCCGCCGGTCCGCGACTATATTGCCGAACTGGTGCGGGCTACGCGCGGTCACGGCGCATTGCGCCTGGGCGCCAGCCCGCGTGGTTCCCTGGCGCTGATGCGCGCCGGCCAGGCTTGGGCCGCGCTTAAGGGCCGCGATTATGTGCTGCCGGACGACATCAAGCTCCTGGCCGTTCCGGTTCTGGCCCACCGTCTTATCATTAAAGAAGAAGAGCGCATCCGCGGCGCCACGCCCGAAGCGGTGTTGGAAGAATTGCTCAAGCAGATCCCGGTGTCGGCGCCCACGGACTAGATTGAAGAACCGGCGAAACGGAGACGGGGAGAAGCGGCGAGAAAAGATGATTGGATGAAATCGCCGCTTCGCCGGTTCACATTTGTCGCCTTAGTGGTGAATGATTTTTACCGTCTCGACAGGCAAGACAATGGAAGAACAGGAATATCATATTCCGCCGCTTTTCAGCGTCGGGCCGGCGCAGATCGGCTTGGGTTTGCTTCTTTTCTTGGCCTTGGTGCACCGCCGGCACGACCTGTCTTTGCTTTCGTTGTTGGTCATCATCCTGATGGCCGCGACCCGCTTATGGGCCAAGGCGAGCATCCGGCGGATTGCTTGCGAATACCGGATCGATAAAGAAAAACTGTTTCCGGGTGAAAAATTGACCCTGAACGTGGTGACGGCCAACAATAAACTGCTACCGATCCGGCATCGGGTTGAGATTCCGGTTGCGGCCGCGCTGCATCCCAAGGAAAACAAAACCCGTTTGATCCGGGAAGATACGCTTTGGTGGCATCAGCAAAGCCGGTTTCAATGGGACCTGTTCGGCCGCAGCCGCGGCGTGCACCCGATCGGACCGCCCCATATTTTAACCGGCGATTTGTTCGCTTTTTTTTTCAAAGAAAAAACAATGGGGCAATCCGGCGAAGTGATTGTGTTTCCCCGCCTGGTTCCGCTTCAACCCCTTATTTTACCAAGACGCGATTTTTTCGGCGCGCCCGGAGCAGCCAGCCCGGTGCAGGACCCGGTTTATATTCTGGGAACGCGCGATTACCAGCACGGACAACCGGCCAAGCGCATTCACTGGAAAGCCAGCGCCCGGCACAGTCGGTTGCAGGAAAAAGTATTCGAATCCACGGTGCGGGAAAAAGCCTTGATTCTGATCGAAGTGAGCGCGTTTGCGGCTCAAGCGGCCGCGGCCGAATTCGAACGCACGCTGGAAGTGGCGGGCTCCCTGGCGCGGCAATTGCTCAAGCGCGGCAGCAGCGTGGGCCTGGCCGCGAACGCGGTTTTGACCGGCCGCGAGACCGGCCTAACTCCGGTAGCCGGAACTTCACAGCAATTGTCCCTGATTTTGGAAGCATTGGCCCGGATGCGCCTGGAACCCAAAGGGGAATTGATCGATGGGGTGTTGAGGCAAGCGGATCTGCCCTGGGGTTTGAGCAGCGTTTATTTTTGTTTGGAAGCGGATCAACGCCTGACCGCCATGCGCCAATATCTTTTGCAGCGCCGGATTCCGATGCTGGCTTTTGCGTGCCGTACGGAGAAGCAGCCTGCGGGACGATCGACGCAAAATCTGGATCGGCTCTATTTTGATGGGCTAAGTAGCCGGAAGCCGGTATTTTAAATAATTTATTATTAAGTTGTTGGATTGCGAATTAAGCGGTTTATAGGTTTTTAAAAGCGTGAAACGGAAAAAGTGAAACGGCAAACGCAGAAACCAAAAAAGCCAAATGTTTTAGATCCGTTTTTTGAAATATTCCGGATTCTGTTTTCCGGCTTCTGTCTACTTGGGTATTTTTAATGAAGCAACAAAGTAAATTACTTTATTGGCCCGCGGGCGCCATGGAATTCTGCTGGCTCTATGCCTGGGCCTATTTTCTGGGCCTGGTCCTGTTTAAAAAGCCGGTTCCTTTTCCGGAAGCGGCCCTGACTTTTGCTTTGGCCGGCCTGATCGTTCATTTTTCAACGAATAAAGGTTGGCGGGTCTGGCAAGTGTGGGGGTTGCATATCGTGGGTTTCAGCCTGGCCGGGATCCGATTGTTTTATGGGTATGGTTCCGCTTCCGGCTTTTTCTTCGATTATCATTGGTTTACGGAATGGCTTCAGAAACCGAAAGGCGGTCCGGATATCGGGATTTGCCTTTTCGTTTTGTTTTGGGTCTTTTTATTCTGGTGGGGCGGGGTGCGTTTACGTCAGCGGCTCCTGACTCAACAAAAAATCAAGACGCGGCTCGATGTGGGGTTGGCTGCTTTTTTCCTTCTTTTTCTGGTCAAGTTTATTGCCGCGGCTAAAGGCACGGTGTTGCCGGTTGAACCGGTCTCTTTGGCTTTAGTCTTTCCTTTTCTTTTTTTGGGTTTTGCCATGGCCGGCTTGGCGCAAAACCGGCAAGCAACGCAAAAGGATTTTTTGCCCGGTTATCGCGGCCAAGGCGCGCTGATCGGTTTTGTATTAATCTTTTTTATTTTGATCATCGGGGTCATGACTTTTTCCTATCCTTATTTGCTGCTCAGCGCGGAACGGGGTTATGATCTGGTGCGTACGGCCGCTCGTTCCGCAGGGCCGGTACTGGCGGCCATATTGCGGTTTATGATTATCGGCCGCGGACATGGTTCGGCGCCGGCCGAAGCGCCGCAGGAGATGCCGAGCCTTGCTTTACAAACCCCATCCGCGGAAAGCAGCGGATGGATCAAGGTGTTGGAAGATGCCCTGCTCTGGGGACTCTGGGGCCTGTTGGGTCTTATGTTCATCATGGTTTTGGTTTTCATCGCGCGTCATTGGCTGCTGCCCTGGTTTATGCGTCTTCTTGCGCGAACTGCTTTGCAGCCTGACGAACGACCGGCGCGGAAGCGACTCTCGCGCTGGGCCGTACTCCTTGAATTTCTCCTGCTCCAGTTGAAAAGGCTGACGGACTGGGCCAAAGGTTATGCGCGGGCGGCTCAAGTGTATGGGGCGCTTTTAAGGTGGGGCCGGTTAAGCGGATCCGCGCGGATCGGGACGGAAACGCCCCGGGAATACGGCCTGCGGCTCGGGCAGCGCTTTCCCAAATTGGGTAAGGACATAACTGCGATCATCGAAGCATTTCACAAAGAAGTTTATGCGGAAACGGGATTAAATGAACAGGAGTGGTTCGCGGTCCGCCAGGCCTGGCGTCGTTTATGCAGCCCGCTGCAATGGCCTTTGCGGATCAAGGGCTGGGTGTGGTTATCTTCTCGGTCGGAGTTGCAGGCGAAAGAGGAATTTTAGACGGGATTAACTGGATTAACAATATTAATCCCGTGAAGCATGGGATTAAGAGGAAGAATTTATTACCGCAGAGGACGTAATTTCAGAAAACTTTGAAATTACTCCAGATATCCGCGGATTACCGCAGACGAGGAACATTTAATTTTTGCACATTTTATTGTAATGAAGATATGTTCGATGAAATGAAAACATCATTACAAAATAAAACCATCTTATCCAGCCTGTTGACAAGGCCTCAAATCAGAAGGGCCTTCCGTTCACACCGTAGCCTTGGCGAAGGCGGATCACCTTCTCACTTTCAAACATTCTCACGTTCACACTTTTACCTTGAACCGTGAACCATAAACTAACCCGGGTTGTCGCAAAAAATGATTGCTTTTTCAGCTATTTTGATTTAAATTTATCCCCATCTCCTAAACTTTCCAATTTTCAAAGATACTGATCGCTGAAAGCGGTTTATGATTCCATATAAATTACCCATCAGGGCTATGTCTTAAAGAGGTGGTTAG
Organism: Desulfobacteraceae bacterium; assembly: GCA_003819975.1. The sequence continues at coordinate 6,915 of RPPU01000064.1, read as the reverse complement.
GTTTTTTCATGAGCATTGCAGTATTGAAATGAAGAATTGCCCATGCGATCGTGAAATTGTGCGTCAACATTCTCAGAAGAATATAGATAACTGAAAAAAAACAAACAAGAGTTGAGTGTTTTTAAATGACAAATTTACTCGAAATAACCGGAGATGATATAGCACGGCTTAATGATACGGAACTTCGTGCATTGATCGGCCTGTTGTGTGAAGCCGATTACCGTTTAGCGGGCCTTTCTACCAAGGGAATAACATGGGGTGGTCATCAAGATGCCCGAGATGGAGGCCTGGATGTTGTTGTTCGAAGTGAGACGCCCCCTCCTCAAAATAGTTTTGTTCCAAGGAGTATAACAGGCTTTCAGGTAAAGAAGCCTGATATGCCTAAATCAGAGATACTCAAAGAGATGCGACCCAACGGTATTTTACGAGCGGAGATCAAATCTCTTATCCAGGAGAGAGGGGCATATATTATTGTAAGTTCAAGTAGTTCAACAACCAATACGCCTTTAAGAAACCGCATCAATGCCATGCAGGAGGCCGTTGCAAATGAAAACCATCATCAAACTCTTTACTTGGATTTCTTTGATCGTGGGCGTGTTGCCACTTGGCTACGTACACATCCTTCTTTAATTATATGGGTGCGAAATAAAATCGGTTGCCAGTTAAACTGGTGGCGTCCCTATGAAAATTGGGCGAATGCTCCGGGAGGGATCGAGGAAGAATATCTTCTGGATGATGGATTAAGGTTGCAGGATGGAACTACATCCAAAAACAAAGGGATGTCTGCTAAAGATGGCCTGCAAAGACTCAGATCTGCCCTTTCTGCTCCCGGTATTTCTGTTCGGCTAACCGGGTTGTCGGGCGTGGGGAAAACTCGGTTAGTTCAGGCCATATTTGATGAAAGGATAGGCGAACAGGCACTCAATCGCTCCCAGGCGTTTTATACAGATATGTCCAATAGTCCTGACCCTGACCCAGGGACAATTGCTGAACAACTTATCGCGGACAAGACAAGGGCAATATTAATTATCGATAACTGTCCTCCTGATTTGCATCGTCGGTTAACACAAATCTGTTCTAGATCGCACAGCACGGTCAGTTTGCTGACAGTCGAATATGATATTCGTGATCACCTTCCAGAGGAAACAACGGTATTCAGGTTGGAACCAGCCAGTGAAGAGATTATTGATAAACTGATAAGAAAGCGTTATTCGCATATCAGCCAAGTTGATGCCCGGACAATTGCAATTTTTTCAGGGGGTAACGCACGTGTAGCCATTTCACTTGCCAATACTGTGCGACAGGGTGAAACTTTGTCAGGTCTTCATGATGAAGAGTTATTCGAAAGACTTTTCTGGCAGCGACATGACCAAGATGAAAATCTGCTTATTTTTGCAGAGGCTTGTTCACTTGTTTATTCATTTGAAGGCACGGATGCTGATTCGGAAAAATCAGAACTTAAGTTCTTAGCATCCCTCGTCGGTAAGACTGGTTCCGAATTGTATCGTTCTGTTAGAGAACTTAAAGCGCGCGATCTGATTCAATCACGTAACGTCTGGAGGGCTGTGCTCCCACATGCTATCGCTAATCGGCTAGCCAAACGTGCACTTGAACGCATACCGAAAGACACACTTGTTCAAGCCTTTTTCAATGCTGGATCTGAACGTCTGTTAAAGTCATTTACTCGTCGCCTGAATTATCTCCATGACTGTGATACGGCTGTTGAGATAGTCAATAAATGGTTGGCTCATGATGGCTGGATTGGAAAAGAGAATTGTAATTTTAATGACTTTAGAATGGAAATATTTAGAAACATTGCGCCTGTGGCACCGGAAAAGGCATTGGAAGCAATTGAACGTGCGGCAAATGGAGATGAAGGGCGTCAGTTTGCCTCCAGGGAGAGTTCTCATTATTCTGAGTTTGTACAACTTTTGTGGCATTTGGCCTACGATCCGGAACTGTTTGATAGAAGCGTAAATCTCATATGCCGCTATGCGCTTTCGGAAAAGTCGGATGAAAATTATAACTCCACACGCGATGTTCTTAAGTCTCTTTTTTATATTTACCTCTCCGGCACGCATGCTCCAGTTGAAGCAAGAGCCGAGATTATTGAGGAGCTAGTGGATTCCGAAGAACAGGATAAGCAGGAACTAGGCCTTACCCTTCTGGATGCAGCGTTGGAAACATGGTATTTTAGCTCATCTCATGAGTTCGGTTTTGGAGCAAGGCCAAGAGATTTTGGCTATGAGCCAAAAAAACGCAAGGAAATTATACATTGGTATGAAGCATTTATAGGTATTTGCACACGCCTATCTCTTTCAGGTCGGCCAATTGCCGAAAAAGCAAGAAATATCCTGGCCAATAATTTGCGCGGGTTATGGACTAAAGTCGGTATGTTTGAGGTTTTAGAAAATTCAGCCAAACAAATTCAAGAAAAAAAAGCATGGAATGAAGGTTGGATCGCAGTACAAGGAATAATTCGATATGATAGTAAGGGCCTAAAAAAAGAGTTTTTAGAAAGACTCCATAGGTTAGAAAAGCTTTTAAAACCTAATGATCTTTTAGAACGTGCGCGCACTTTTGCATTATCAGGGGATCATCATATCCTTGATTTGGAAGATGATTCTGATGATACGGAGAAAGTATCCTCCGGTTGGACGCGAGTGCAAGAAGTGACACGAAAAATTGGTTCTCAAGTTGCACAAGATATTTATACGCTTAACGCTTTATTGCCAGATCTCGTTTCTATATATAACACACAGATTCAAAATTTTGGCAGAGGACTGGCGGATGGCTGTAATAATAAACAAGAACTTTGGCAGATTTTATATGCTCAGCTCAAAAAAACACCTTCTGAAAAAAGGCAGATTGGTGTTTTTTTGGGATTTCTCTCGTCATGTGCGGAAAGTGATCCCGCATTTTATAATTTAACTCTCGATAATTTGATAAGCGATGACTTATTTGGTGAATGGTTTCCTATTTTTCAAACGACATCAATAATAGATCAACGAGGCGTCGAACGATTACATAAAGCTATAGATACTGGGAAGGCAAAGATAAATACTTTCAAATATCTTGCTTATGGACGAGTTCATGAGTCTATTAGCGATGATGATTTAGCAGATCTTTTGAAAAAATTACTTATTAAAGAAGGAGGAATTGATGTAGTAATTGAAATTTTGAGCATGAGATTTCACAACTCAAAAGAAAAACTCATAAGTTATTCTAGAAATCTAATTACGGTAGCACAGAATATGCTGTCGACATATTCGTTTTCTGGCGAACGCAGGAGACAACAAAGCCCTGATTATCGTTTAACGCAAATAACTTGTATATGTCTTGATGGTCACGAAGGCATTAATGTCGCCACACAGATATGCCAACATCTTTTTAAAGCAATCACTGATAATGGTATTTATGTCTTTGACTATCCTGATTTGCTAAACATTCTTGCTTCTGTTCAGCCCTTTGTATTTCTGGATGTGTTTCTTGGAAATAACGCACTCGAAGATTACCGCCGCGGAAGGATGTTTTCCGACGGTTTTGGAAGGCATAGTAATCCTCTTAATCAAATTTCTGATAATGATCTTTTATCCTGGTGTAATATTAATCCTCAAAAACGCTATCCATTAATCACATCAGCAATACAAGTTTACTTTGAATCACCAGAGGCGAATAAGTTGGAATGGAAACCAATTATCTATTCCATCTTTGAGAAAGCACCAAATCTGGATACCGTTCTTGATCACCTTACATACGCAATAAGATCAATGTCGGGACGTGGTTCGTTGGTAGATAGGCTCCAGAAAAGATCTGTTTTGTTTCAAAGCCTGTATGAGCATAATAACGCAGAAATTAGAGCATGGGCGAAGAGTCAGTATTTGGTTTTGCAAAAAGCCATTAAACAAGAATACGAATGGATAGATCAACTCCATCATAAGCGCGATGAGAGTTTTGAGTAAGATTGGATCGCTTAAACTTCAAAGAGGTGATCATGATCAAACTGAGGATAGCGGCGGTTATGGTTTCGATTCTGCTCTTTGCGTCCCTTGCCTACGGGAAATTGAGTTGCGATTTGTCGCAGGGCGCTTTGAACGGGTTGCGGGTTGGAGGAGCGACGAATCCGGCGGCGATGGGGACGGCGGTGAATGGGGTTCCAGTCATTTCGGAGAGTTTCGTTTCCCAGACCGAATTCTATAAGTTTTTGGTGCACGGCATTGAAAATCAATACGCAAGGAATGGAAGGTAATCAATCGCAAGTGGAATAAGCTTGGCTCAATATAATTAATTTAAAATAACATAAATTATAATATATTCACCATTGTTAAATTTAATTGAAAATTTTTCAATATCAGGATTGTTAAGGGATCAAAAAATATGAGGGGATGTTTGGGGGTTATTGACGGCTTGGAGCCCTTCTAATTTGGTTGGCCGGCCGTTGAATAAATCCAAGAGCTGTTGAGATCGTTGTTCCTTGGATATTTTAAAGGGTCAAATTAAAAGAAATTGATTTATTCTTTCTCATGTATCAAGATAAAAAAAGGCCGTTTTAAAAAATCCTCTGAATGCGATTTCGATAAAGATCATAAGTTCTTCTTTATAAAAAGTAAGATTAAATCAACGGGTCACGGTAATGGCAGAAAAAGCGTATATAACGCCCAATGTGCTTAAATGGGCAAGAGAATCGGCAAGAATGTCTGAAGAAACAGCCGCTAATAAGGTTTCGGTGTCCGTTGAAAAATTAAAAGAATGGGAGCAAGGAAAAACTCAACCTACGATCAAGCAAGCGGAAACCTTGGCAAAAGCATATCGGAGACCTTTAGCGTTATTCTTTTTGCCCGAAGTTCCCAGGGACTTTCAGCCTTTACAAGATTTCAGGAGAAAATCGGCAAAGTCTCTCAGTACAGCATCCATCTTTATTATTAGAGAAATTCAGCAAAAACAAGCCTGGATAAGAGATGTGTTTGAAGAGGCCAATGAAGCCCCGCTTTCTTTTGTCGGCAGATTCTCGCTCAAAGACAATCCCGTAAAGGTTGCGGATGATATCCTCGCAACACTTAATATCGACCCGCGGAAATATTCAACAAATAATCCGATCAAAGAGTGGATTAACAAAGCAGAGTCAAAAGGGATTTTTATCTCAAGAACAAGTTTTATCCATTCAAGGCTTAAACTGGATAGTAAAGAAATTCAGGGATTTTCCATCGCGGATCCATACGCGCCTTTCGTGTTTGTGAATTCGGAAGACTGGAATGCTCCGCAACTTTTCACATTGATTCATGAATTAGCGCATATTTGGATTGCGGAATCGGGCGTCTCAAATGAAATTGAGCCGGAACTAAAACATAAAGATAAGCTGCATCCGGTTGAATTATTTTGCAACCAAGTCGTTGCCAATGTTTTATTGCCGCTGGAGATAATGAAAAGTTTCAATGCGACGCTTTTTGATTCTGCCGTGGAAATTTTTAAAATTTCCAGGACTTTAGGCGTCAGTTCGTTTGCCTTTTTAGTGAGAGCGCTGAATTTGCAGCTAATTTCATTGGATAAATATCGCCGGTTAAAATCCGAAGCCGAAAAAGAATTCAAGGCTTTTTTAAAAAGAGAAAATGAAAAAAAAGAAAAACAAGAAGGTGGGCCTAATCCATATCTCTTAAGAGTGAATAAGAACAGCCGATTGTTTACCTTGATCGTTTTGGATGCTTTTCGCGGCGGTACGATCGAGCCGACACTGGCAAGCACTTTATTAAATACGCAAGTAAATAAATTTCCGCAATTAGAGGAGCAAATTTTCAGGTGAGTAACCGGGCAAAAAAATATTGTTTGGATGCCAATGTGCTTATCCAGGCATGGCAGAAATATTATTCGCCGAAAATTTGCCCCGATTATTGGGTCGTGCTGAACGAATTGGGTGTGCAAGGCAAGATCTTCCTCCCTCAAATGGTATTTGAAGAAATTACCCGAACGGATGATGATTTATCAAAATGGCTCAAAGAAAGTAATATTCCAAAATACAAGATTGATACGGCAGTTACAGAATGCTTGAAAAGCATTTATGCGAAAAATCCAGTGCATAAACATCTTGTGGATAATACAAAGCAAAGGTCTTTAGCCGACCCTTGGGTGATCGCTCACGCTCTTAAAGAAGATGCAATCCTTGTTACCAAGGAAGAAAAAATTACCGCTACCAATACAACAAGAATTAAAATCCCAAATGTATGTGAAAATATGGGAGTTACTTGGATAAATGATTTTCAGCTTATTGAAGAATTGAATATCCGCTTTTCTTGCCGGATCGAATAACAAACGCAACTTTCTGTTTTTTATTGTTGAATTTGAGATGCCGGAGAGTTTTGTGCCGGAAACGGAATTTTACAAGTTTCTTGGACTGGTCGCTATGCGGGAAATCCAACTTAACGCTCTTTAATCAAAAGCATTCTGCAAAATCAATAATTAACTCAGTCTCTTATGGTCCAATCGCTCGTCTATATTGATCGAATAACCGAACCGAGATATCTTAAATTTCTAAAGGTTTATTGACATTTTAATCTAAAATCGGTAATATTTATTACCGGTTCAGACGCTAATCGGTAAAAATTATTGCCAGGGATGCTTGATGATAGAGACGATAAAAGCCATTATTTTGGATTTCCAAGAATCCCAATTAGAGATCGGGGTTACCAGGCGTTTGCAAATGGAGACGGTACCCGGTAAAGCCGCCGTTTGTATCGGAGTGCGCCGAAGCGGCAAGTCAACTTACCTGTTCCAGATCATGCAGCGGCTGCTGGACCAAGGGGTTCCGCGGCAAAATATTCTGTACCTGAATTTTTTTGACGACCGCCTCCACAATCTGCGGCAGGTCGGGCCCGGCTTGATCACTGAGGCTTATTATTCGATCTTTCCTGAAAAGAAAAATAC
>RPPU01000063.1 GCA_003819975.1 Desulfobacteraceae bacterium | reverse complement strand
TTGATTTAAGGCAAAATTAAATAAATTTTATAATATATTGATTTATTGACTATAACGCGTTAATATATTCATATTATTATTGTTTTAGGAGCATTTTTTGAATTTTAAAAAAGTCTTAAAATTTATCATTGAAGAATTTACCAAAGAGCAAATAGAATTCGCCTTGATCGGCGGTTTTGCTTTGGATTCGGCGAATGTTTCCAGAGCCACTGTTGATGTGGACTTGCTGGTTTTGGCTGAAAAGAAAAACCCAATCAAACAGATCATGACCGCCAAAGGCTATATGCTGGATCCTGAAATGAAAAGAGAAATGCTGGAAGATGCCGCGGATCCAAAACGGAGAGAGGACTTTCGCCAGGGACGGTTGAAAAGCGTAAAACAGGTTTCATCGTTGGATGATTATCTTAATTTCTTAGAAGGAGTACAGGAAGCCTTTCCACATGCTGAAATTTCCAGAAAGCCGACCCTTACGCATGCGAATCGTCTATAACCGAATGACTAGACTGCCTGATAAGTATGTTTTAAACCGCTGTTCGCAGTGCGGGGAAATATTTACCAAAGAAAATATGATCGAATATGAAACGGTTTGGGTTTGCGCTAATTGTAAACCGGTTTTTTTTCAAAAACTCAAAGAAGGCGTAGAGATCGTTCCCAAAGCTGCGAACATGATCGGATGGAAGATTTTTTTCTTTGTCTATCTCGTTTTGTCAATATATTCATCAACAAGAAAGAATTGCTAAGGAATTTTTTTCCATATTATGTTTACATTTCGAAAAGCGGAAAAATCAAATCTGGAATTCCTTTTTAATCTGCGGAACCGAACCATGCGACAACATCTCGAGAATACCGGGGTCGCAATCAATGAAGAGGCGCAAAGAGCCCGGGTGCTTTATCGGTTCGACTGCGCCAAGATCATTATGCTGGATGGCATCGATGTCGGCCTATTGAAAGTAAATCGCGATGAAAATCCGTGGGAGCTTATTCAGATTCAGCTGTCTCCTGAATATCAGGGTCGTGGGTTCGGTCAAGTCCTGATCCGACAAGTTTTGAATGAAGCCCAAAAAGCCGGGGCTCATGTGAAACTAAGCGTCTTAAAAGCCAACCCGGCCAGAAAATTATATGAAAGAATCGGCTTTCGGATAATCGATGAAGCCGAATATATCTATATAATGCAGTATAATAATAGATCAGGTTAATAGACTGTAGGTGTTTTGGCTGTTAGAAAAACAGCTTAATTTAACACTGAATGGAGGCAATAAGATGAAATATTCCGAAGCCAAACAAGGCCGGGTATTCATTATCCGTTTGGAAGATGGCGATATTTTACATGAAAGCATTGAAGCTTTTGCCCAGGCACATTCCGTTAAGGCTGCGGCACTGATCGTTCTGGGCGGCGCAGACCAGGGCAGTAAACTGGTCGTGGGCCCGGAGCAGGGACGCAGCCGGCCGATTGTTCCCTTGGAACATATCCTTCGCAATGTTCATGAAGTAACCGGGACCGGCACGCTTTTTCCCAATGTTTCCGGGCAACCTTTTTTGCACATGCATCTCGCTTGCGGCCGGGAAGGAGAAACCATTACGGGTTGCGTGCGCCGCGGTGTCAAAGTGTGGCATGTGATGGAAGTGATTTTGTGGGAATTGACAGACACATCGGCTCAACGTCTACCTGATCAAACAACAGGTTTTGATCTGTTACAACCCTGAAAGTAATTCTATTGCCGAAATTCAAATATTGGATATCTAACAAGTCGGGATCTCTAAAAATTCGCCATTTAAGAATTTTACGGTTTATATTTGGCCGATTTTTAAGTGTATCGCGATCGCTAAAGTGAATTTTTAGAGATCCCCAAGTTACTCAATTATCAAGAACATTAAAAAAGGAGAGGAAAAGAATAATCATGACGGAAAATCCTTATGAACGGTTTCAATGTAAAGAATTGATTTTGCGCGATGAACTCGCCATCGACCGGACGATTCTGGCGAACGAGCGCACGGTCCTGGCCTATTTTCGCAGCGCCTTGACGCTTATTATCGTCGGCGTCACCTTTCTGCATTTTTTTGAAAAGGGTGTCCTCCATTATATCGGGATCGTATTTGTACCTTTTGGGCTGGTGGTGGGAGTCTTTGGGTTTATAAGATACCGGAAGATGGACAAAGCCATTCGGCTGGTACGAAAATCTTTAAACCAAAATATGGAGAGCACTCAAAAGTAGGCCCGTAATGAATATCAGTAAACCTTTTTGAGTTTATTTTTCCCTCCACTCCATTTTGTCGACTGCTTCCGACAATCTGCCGCCGGGATACCAGAGATAGACAGTTATTTGGCTTTTAAGATAAAGATCGGTAAAAAAAGAGTGCCACAAGCGATACGCATCGGTCCTTGTGATCCGGTAAGTCATCCCGGCTTCGGCATCCAATGCTTCTTTGAATAATTCCTCAGCCCATCCGCTTGGATAGGATTTATCCGCTGCGGTCGATAGCTTTATGAGGCGTTCTTTGTTGTTCATGAGAATGCGATGCCCTATTCTATGTCTTGATTTAGAGCTTGTAGTATAGTTTGAGTCATAGACTAAATAGTTAAAGTACCAGGATAAAAAGGCCGCGATCAAGACGGATAAAATTGCGGATACTATTTTTGCTTTTTTGTTTTCCGTTCCAAGTATTATTAAAAACAAACAACCGGCGGGTATCAGCCGTTGAATGATCGAACTATTTTCATCAGCGCAGAAGCAAGTAAATATGAGTCCGAATACAATAAAAATGAATGCAAAGGCAAACGATGCCAAGGGCAGTCTTTTTAAAAACCCGTTCCAATTTCGATATTTCCAGGCCATGATCAAAAAAAAGAGGACCGTCAAGATTAAAACCAAGGCATGGATCGTGTCGGGAGTCATATGAAAAATTCCTTTGGAATAAGCATTGAAGTCTTTGATTTTGTATGAAAATATATTATAGATACCAAATTCAGAAATAAAATACAATATGCGTTTATTTTGTCGCGGAGGGAAATGTCATGGCACAGATAAAAATAGGAATTATCGGGTTTGGGACCGTGGGCACCGGCACGGTTGAAGCCCTTTTGGCCAATAAGGCTATTATCAGCGAACGCCTGGGCGCCGAGATTATCATTAAAAAGATTGCCGATCTCGACATTCGCACTGAACGAGGCATTGCATTGGATAAGAATTTGCTTACGTCCGATGTCAAAGAGGTGCTAACAGACCCGGAAATCGATATTGTGGTGGAACTGATCGGCGGTATCGAGCCGGCGCGGACGTTTATTTTGGAAGCGTTGCAGAACGGCAAGCATGTAGTGACCGCCAACAAAGCATTAATGGCCGAAAAAGGTGTGGAGCTTTTCCGGGCGGCTGAACAGCACAAGGTCCATCTGGCTTTTGAAGCCAGCGTGGGCGGCGGCATTCCCGTAATTCATACCATGCGCGAGGGCTTGGCCGCCAATCGTATCCGCAATATCATGGGTATTCTTAACGGCACATCCAATTATATCCTGACTGAAATGACCCAGAAGGGTATTCCATATGACCAGGCCGTCAAAGAAGCTCAGGCCTTGGGGTATGCCGAAGTTCCGCCGACCCTCGATGTCAATGGAACCGATGCCGCACATAAACTGACTATATTGATCACTATGGCTTATGGCCGGCCGGTCTCTTTTAACGCGATTCATCGGGAAGGTATCGAATATCTGACCCCTGAAGATATTCAATTCGCGGATGAATTCGGATACCGACTCAAGCTGCTGGCCATTGCCCGGGACCGGGGCGATCAGGGCGTGGAAGCCAGAGTGCATTTGACCATGATTCCGCGCGACCACATTTTGGGCAATGTGAATGGGCCGTTTAATGCCATTTATGTGGATGGTGATTTTGTCGGCCCCAATCTGTATTACGGCCAGGGTGCAGGTAAAAAGCCCACGGCCAGCGCCGTGGTCTCGGATATTATGGATATCAGCCGGTGCATCATGCAGCCTGAAACAAACTACTTGGCTCCTCTGGGACGGGATTTCAGCCAAAAAAAGGAACTGGTCATCAAAAAAATGGATGATCTCGAGATGATCTATTACATCCGTTTCTATGCCGTGGACCAGCCGGGCTTGGTGGCGGTCATTGCCGGGATTTTGGCCAAATACAATATCAGCATTGCCTCCATGATGCAAAAGGGCCGGGAGGTCAACGGCGCCGTACCGATCGTTATGCTGACCCATGAAGCCAAGGAAAAAAATATGCAAAAGGCCATATTGGAGATCAACCAATCCAAAGAGGTCAGTCCGGGAAAAACCGTGTTGATCCGCGTGGAGACGGGCAAACTATAGCCGGGATTTTACAAGCTTGACACTGGGGTGTTTTTCCAATATTTTCAGCCCAAAATCAACTTCAAGGAGATCGAATCATGAATATTCTTTTTTTCGGACCCAACGGCAGCGGCAAAGGCACCCAGGGCGCCATTGTCAAAGATAAATTCAATATTCCCCATATCGAGACCGGCGTGATTTTTAGGGAAAACATTTCCGGCGGCACAGACCTCGGCAAACAAGCTAAAGGTTATATAGATCGCGGCGAATTGGTGCCGGACAACATCACGATACCCATGATCCTGGATCGTATCAAACAGGCTGATTGCAAAAAAGGTTGGCTTCTGGACGGCTTTCCCCGCAACCTGACCCAGGCCGAGGAACTGGATAAAGCCTTGAAAAATGAAAAAATCAATCTGGATATCGTGATCGAGATCGTGCTGGACAGGCAGATCTCGAAAAACCGCATCATGGGCCGTCGTCTGTGCGACAAGGATAACAACCATCCCAACAACATTTACATCGACGCCATTAAACCCAACGGCGATAAATGCCGGGTTTGCGGCGGCAATCTGAAGACCCGTTCCGACGACCAGGACGAGGCGGCCATTGACAAGCGTCACAACATCTATTACGACACCCAAACCGGCACCATGGCGGCCGTCAATTACTTCAAAGCATTCGCGGCCAAGAATAAAGGCCAAATGCGTGTGATCGAACTGGACGGCAAACCGGGCGTGAAAGAAGTGTCGGCGGTTTTGTTGAAACAGTTAGCCTAAGCGGAAAAATCACAAAGCACATCCGTATATCAGGCAATGGATTTCTCCGATTGATCTTGTAGGGGCAGGTTTTAAACCTGCCCCCACCCGAAACATACCGGAATAACGAAGCAAGGAAAATGGTTTTAAAATCCTGTCGCCAGTCTTTAAAGAATATCCGGAAATCCATTCCCAATATCCATCGAGCATGAAACACTTTATTTCAGTGTGGAAAGGAAGCGGTGAAATCACTACAAATTATCGTTTTGGTCGCTTGGGTCATGTTGGCGATCATGATCGCGCCGCTTAGAGCCGATACCGCGTTGCCGGCGACGGCGCCGGCCGGAGTTTCCGCATCAACGTTGGCGCCCCGGCAAATCCGCATCACCAAATATCCCGGCGATAATTGCAGTTTTAAAATCGAAACATCCAAAGGGCTCGTGATCATCACGGATCCCTGCGATATGAATGAAGAAGTCCACCCCGACATGGTTTTTGTTAGTCATTCCCATGACGATCACGCGGATTTCAGCATATTTTTATATAATGCGACGAAAGTTAACCCCCAATGTCGCTTCAAGAAGGATATTAGATTTCTCGTCGCTATGCTCCTCGAAATGACAGGAGAAGGAAGATATTAAAATCATTTTTAATGACCTGTTTTGTCATTTCGACCCCAGGGAGAAATCGTATATAAATCGATCAATAATAAATCATGAATATAATAATTAAATTGGCATAGCATATCTATCCCTGATTAAAATAATTCTCTCCTTTTCCTATTCCAAGCTCATAAGCGATTGCCAACGTTCCCATTCCGTTGCAATCGGCAGTCCTTTTTGCTTTAAAACCGAAATGATTTCGGAGTCATTGAATCTAAGATACGGATTGACCCTCCATTCATCTTCAAGATTTGAGCGAACAAGATTTGGATCATATTTTTTCAGAAAAAGATCGATATGCTTATTATCGGGCTCAAGCCATTTTGCAAACGCCATAGCCTGTTTGACGTAATCGTGCCCCGCATAGATCACGGTATTCTGGGGAAAAGAGATCAAGCGTTTGATAGAATCGAGGAAAGCCGAGAGATCGCCTGAAAAACAATTGCCGATGGTTCCGTTGAATAAGGTGTCGCCGGTCACCAGAAAATTACCGGCATGAAATGTGACGGAATCCTTGGTATGCCCCGGCGTAGAGATGATGTGGATGTTTTCATCAGCCAATTTCAAAGATCCTTTTTCGAGAAGAGCCGTTTGATCAAGATAAGCCGCGCCCGATGCCTTTAACAGGGATTTCAGTCCTGTTGTATGATCCGCATGCGAATGAGTATGGACGGCGAATTCGATTTTTAAACTATTTTGCGCAGCAAATGCAACTATAGTGTCGACAGCGCCGCCGTCGATAGCAACTGCGCTCTTATTTGTATAAAGAAGATATCCGAGATTATCGGTCGAATAGCGGAATTGTTTGATATTCATAATGAGTCATCCTTATATAAGTGACTATGCGTCATTCTGACCTTACCCGGAGAACAACGTTCTGATTTTGTAGGACGATAAACGCAATCGTTCAAGTAGGGGCGACCGGTCGGTCGCTCTACGGCTCAGGTTGCAATTCCGGTTTTCTCTTTCCGGATTTGAAGTTTTTTTGAGCCTATATTTTCTTAGGATCAAAAAAACCTTTGGATTGCGCGGACAAGTCCGCGCTTTAATTTGGCGTGACATGTCGCACCTTGCAAAAGCGGCGTCTTGCCGCCGCACTCCAAAACTGCTTAGCTGCTGGATCTTTGAGCCAGCATGTTGTATTCCTTCCGGTTCACGGATCGTTTTTCATTGATCAGAATATCCCAGATCCGGGTTTCTTTTTCCCAAACTTTTAGGGCCTTTTTACTAAGCGAAGAAGGTAATGGTTTTGAAGGACTGACCGGTCTATTTTTCGCGAGCTGTTGGAAAATCCGCGGGCCATAATGATCGTACCAGAGCAGGGTATGAGCGGTGGAGAGCGATCCGGCCCAGGGGTAGTCATGAAGCCACCAGTCCTGTGATAGTTTCTCGATTCCTTGCTCGATTTTGAGATGTTGTTCCGGACTTTTGCTTTGTTTTTTCTCGGTATAAAACAATGCGGTTTTAAATTCGTCATGGGCCGCATGCCAATTTTCAGCCAAACCATATTCCGCGGGATAGCGGGCCACACGCGAACCATGCGAAAGACTGAAGGTCCCGCAGATAAAGAGCGCGATGGAATCCTGAAGCGAGCGGATCAAATTAAGGGTCGCTCGCGCTTCCCGGAACGTTTCAGTCGGAAAATCCATAAAGCACATGGTTTCAACCGCAATTTCGGCTTGAGCCAAGTTTTGAATCGCCGTGCGGATTTCTTCAAGTTTAATGCCTTTGTTTATCAAGCCCAACACCCGCTCCGCGCCCGATTCCACACCCAAAGCCAGGCTGAGTACCCCGCCTTGGGATAATTCTTGGCAGATCTCAGGAGTCAAGCCGGGTTCCGGCCGCATGTCCGTGGCCCAGCGCAAGGCTAATCCGGAAGACTTTATTTTACGAGCCAGGGTTTTGGCCAGCTTGGGTGTCATGGTATCCTGAGAAAAGTAGAAAATCCGGCAACCATGTTTTTGCGTCAAAGTTTGGAGGTCGGATAGGATTTGTTCGGCTGGCCTTTCTCTATAAGGAGCAGTGCCTTGTTCGCAAAGCCCGTAATGACAAAAAGCGCATTTGCCCCAGTAACAACCCCGTGTCGTGTCATAGGGTAGGACCGGGATAGGCGAGAGATATTTGGCCAAAGGCAGTCCGTCAAAATCCGGAGCCGGCAACGTTGCGAGATCCTGCACGTGGGTGCCGTGGATGATCCCTGTCGGTTTTTGACCGGCTTGCAGAGCGCGGATTATGTTCAGCAAAGCGGTTTCACCTTCAAAAAGTACGGCAGCATCAAAAGGGCCCAAAGTGGATCGTTGTTGCGACTGCTCAAGACGTAAAAGCAGTTGGGTTAGGGCCGGTCCGCCCGCGATCAAGGGAATTGAGGGGAGATAGCGGCGCAAGCTGAAGGCCAAGGAATAAGCCGGTTGGATTTGGCCGGGGAAAGCAATGGAGATACCGATCAGATCCGGTTTTGTATTTTTCAACTGTTGGGCCAGTTCTTCGAAATAATCAAAGAATGGATTATTCTTGGGACGGCTGTCCCGTTCGATTTCATCCAGGTTAAGCAAGGAAAAGGGGGTTCGGTAAGATTTGAAATCCAGGCTTAATTGATCATAGGCAGCGCCG
Organism: Desulfobacteraceae bacterium; assembly: GCA_003819975.1. The sequence goes on along the minus strand of RPPU01000063.1, from coordinate 4,279 downwards.
ATCAGGCGCAAAGCGGATTCCACGGTTTCCAGGGCGAATTCATAGTCTTCAGGATTGAAAAAACGGCCGGGATCCGTACCGCGCAAGATGAAAAGGGCTTCCGTGATTCTTTGTGGGACTTGTTCGGCTAAGGCAACCGCATCCGCCAAACGCCAGAATAATAATTCATCCGTATGGTTTTTGTTTGATTTATGCTTTAGTTGGGTTAAGCGCTTTTTCACCCGGTTTAAGAATTTTTCCAGATTGAAAGATGATAATAAACGATCGAACGATTCGATATTGGCGTCCACGGGTGTGACTTGGATATTATGGCTACATAGAAAACCGGCCAAAGCCGGTATGGAGATATATGGGGCTGTAGGATCGCAAGTGGGAGGATAGATCAGGGTAATTTGCATAAATGCTCACGTGAAAAGCTTGTAATCTATTGAATAATCAACTGAATTTATGAAAAATAAACCGGGCTTTTTTCTTGAATTTCACCTTTGAGTCTCATATAATCTTAAACAAAAGCCCAATTAAATCAAGGGTTTTAATCTTGGCGTGAGAGTATTTAAGATTTAATATGGCGGAAGAATGATCAAAACATATCGAAAAATTGATATTCGTGAGAAAAAAAGCGATTTTGATTATTGGCAAACTCAAACCCCTCAAATGCGGTTGGCTGTCTTAGAAGAAATACGTAAAGAATATATACAATGGAAATACGGTGCTGAACCAAGACTTCAAAGAGTTTATAAAATCATTAAACGATAACAAGGTCAGGTATCTGGTGATCGGGGCTTATGCTCTGGCCGTTCATGGTCATCCGCGATATACCAAAGACCTGGATGTTTGGATCGATAGGACTCAAGAAAATTCCGCCAAGTTGATTCAAGCTTTGGAACAATTCGGGTTTGGATCTCTGGGATTAAAGAAAGAGGACTTTTTAACGCCGCGACAAGTGATTCAATTGGGTTATCCTCCAAACCGAATAGATTTGCTTAATGATCCGGAAGGAATCGATTTTGAAAACTGTTATTCCAATAAAGTTGAAATAATCATAGATGGCATTTCCGTGAATTTCATTGATTTGGAAAATCTCAAAAAAAATAAAAAAGCCACCGGCCGGCTCCAGGATTTGGCGGATATCGAAAATTTGAAATAGTTCAGGGAATGTGTTTTCCTATATTTTTATTCAGGTCATTTGATCTCATGGTATTCATTGAATCAAAAAACAATAGATCCGAATCTTGTCCGTTATTATGCCCAAAGAGCCAAGGAATATGAGAAGATCTATGAGAAGCCGGAACGGCAGGCAGACCTTGGCCGAATCAAGGATTGGCTGCAATCTGAATTGGCCCAAAAAACAATTATCGAAATCGCCTGCGGCACCGGCTATTGGACCCAATATATCAGCCTAGCCGCGAAATCCATTCTGGCAACGGATATCAATCCCGATGTGCTCGAGATAGCCAAGTCAAAACAGTATGCGCAAGAAAACGTTCAATTCGGGCTTCATGATATCTATGCGTTGGCTGAAATTCAGGGATCGTTTAATGCGTTTTTCGGCGGCTTTATCTGGTCGCATATTCCTTTACAGGACTTGGACGCTTTTATCGCAGAAGCGAACAAGCGGGTCATGGCGGGCGGCAAGATCGTGTTTATCGATAATCTATATGTCGAGGGCAGCAGTTCGCCCATCACGGGTCAGGACGAATACGGCAATACCTACCAGGAACGGATCTTGATTGACGGCAGCAAACATAATATCTTGAAAAATTTCCCGACAAAGGATTTTATCAAGGCGACCGTTGAGCCGCATGCCGATCGTCTGCAGCTCATCCTTTTGAATTATTTTTGGCTATTGAGTTATGAAAGAAAAGGATGAAGGAGAGAAAATAAAGCTGAAGGATAAAGGATGAAGGCCCGATCTGTTTTGGATTGCGGCGACGCGTCACACGAGGGCTCCTGCCCTTGTCGCCGCTTTTAAAGCGCGGACCAGGGCAGGAGCCCTCGTGTGACGTATCCGCGCATTCCAAATAAGGCCAATGAATAACTCAAAAATGTGACAACTTTAAATCAGGACTTGATCAAAACCTACGTGATTATTCAAAAACCAAAATGTACTGAAATACTATTTATCGTTTTATTTATTGCATTGGCACCGTTCTGTTTCGGACAAGAAAAAAGCATTAAAAACAGTATTCCTGTTCCGGACGGATATATTCGTGAAACCTATCCCAACGGTTCTTACAGCCATTGGATTCAAAATCTGCCTTTAAAAGACCGGCCGGTCATCCTGAGCTATCAGGGGCAGGCGATCGAATCCGGTTTTTACAATGTTTGGGAAGTGGTGCGTTTGCCGCTGCTGTTCCGCTCGGACCTGGAACAATGCGCGGATTTCGCCATGCGGTTTTGGGCCGAATATCATCAGTCCACGGGCAGACTGAACCAATTGTATTTGTTCGACTATAGCGGCAACAAAAAACGGTTTCGACAATCCGGGCAATCGTTCGCTAAATTCCTAAGATCGGCTTTTGCCAATACCAATTCGCATTCCTTGAAAAAAGGTTGTGTGTCCGTCGAGTCTGCGCAGCTCAGGCCCGGCGATATGTTTGTCCAAAATGAAAGAGGCGGGATTGGGCATGTTTCCGTTATCCTGGATGCGTGCGAATCAAAAGAAGGGAAAAAACTTTTTTTGATCGGCTACAGTTTTATGCCGGCCCAGGAATTTCATAAAAGATGTAGGCGCTGCTGGATTCAAGCCGAATATCCGTTACGGTTCTTCCCCGATTAAGGGGTATGATTTTTATGACGGCAACCGTCATGGCGGTCACCCGGCTTATGATATTTTCATCCATGATAAAAATCAGGACAACCTGGATGACGCCGGCCAACAACCGGTTCCGGTCGTGGCGCCGGTGGATCTGTTGATTTTAAGCGCGGAAAGCGGCTGGAAACCCAATTCGGAAATCAGGGGCGGCAATTATGTCTGGGCGCTGGATCCGATTGAGGACCGCGTATTTTATTTTGCTCATTTAAACGACATTCATGTCCGGGCCGGTGATTTTTGCACAGCCGGTTCCGCGATCGGCACGGTCGGACGGTCCGGTAAAAATGCCTATCCCGCGAGGTCACCGACTCATCTGCATTTAATGGTCTTAAAAGTTAAAAATATGGAGTTAACCCCGCTCGATATTATACCGTATTTAAGAAAAGCAATTCATTGATGAGTTTCAGGAAGAATAAGAAACTGGAATTTATTCCGGAATAAGATTTTAGGGAAAGTCATGAAAAGGATTTGGACGATTGCATTTATCTGTTTTTTCTGCTTAATGGCCTGCTTATGCGCCTTACCCATTTTCGCGCAAAACATTCCTTCAAAAAAAACTACGTTCAAGCCGCGCTTGATCCTGCCGGTCCAATATTTCGTTGTGATCCAAGGACCAAAATCCAAGTTTCTTTCCCATTATTGCCGGTCCACCAAAACCGGATTAAAGTATAAAAAAGGACTTCGCGAGGCCGGTCCGTTTATGAGCGCTTACGAAGCCGGCTGGTTGGCCTCACGCATTCCCCATGCGCGCGTTGAAAGAAAAACGCTTTTTTCCCGAGCCAAAGAACCGATGGATATCGATCGTCTTACTGATATTTTAGGAGAACAATATAATCTTGATGATGCCAAGATTCTCGAAACCGGATGGATGAAGATTAATAACCAGACCCTGATGAAGGTCTATCTGGAATTTAAGGACAAGCAAACGTATGAAGCGCTTTTTCTTGAAAATGAAACCCAATTATTCAAGGTGATCGAACAGCCCTGGCTGGACGATCCCTATCAGGAATCTTTTGGGATCGGCGTCATTACCACAGAAGATGACTTGATTTTTTTGTCTCTTGAAAACGCCGAAAGGGGTACGGAGAGCAAAACAGAAAATATGCATGCGTGGCGTTTTAATTCCTTTGGTGAAAAGATTCCTATAAAACTTTTTGAAGGATTTACGGAATTTGGCTGTATTTGGGACGCCAAGCATCAAGGGTATGTTGATTTTAGGTGCTCGCGAATTAAAATGGCAAAAGACAGTATGCAAATGCGGCATTACAATATGCACTTGCGCAGCAGCGGTTTTGATCCGGATCAAAGTTTGAAAAGCGCTACGAGTTGGCAGATCAAGGGCCCGGACAAAGACGCCTTAAAGGTCAAACGCATTCATTGGCCGGTCAAAGAAGTTTGGAAATGGGAGGGGAGCTAGAACGTAAATCTTGGATTTAAAGATGCTTCCACTCTACTTGTTTGAGC
>RPPU01000062.1 GCA_003819975.1 Desulfobacteraceae bacterium | reverse complement strand
TGAAGACCGGGTATTCCAAAGAAGAGTTGCGTTCGCGCAGTCCGGCCGCGGAGAATCCCCGCCTTTTCAATTACCTGATCAATCTGTGGGTCCGCGAAGGCGGTTTGGTTCAGGAAAAAGACCTGGTGCGCCTCTCGGGCCATAAAGTGACCCTGGCCCAGGATCAGGAAAAAGTACGCCGGGAAATGGCAGAGCTCTATCTTAAAAGCGGGTTGCAGCCGCCCTATTTCAAGGAAATCGGGGAGAACTTCTCGGGGCGAACGGGCGCGGATGTGCTGGCGGTCATGGTCAAGGAGGGCATTTTGGTCAAGGTCAAGGAAGACCTCTATTTTCATCGCGAAGCGATTCAGTCGCTGGAACAAAAGCTGGTCGCTTTTTTAAAAGCCCACGAACGCATCGATATGCCCGGATTCAAAGATTTGACCAATGTTTCCCGCAAATACACGGTGCCGCTTCTGGAGGATTTCGATTTGCAGCAGTTGACCGTCCGCGTGGGCGACACGAGAGTCTTGCGGAAGAAATAGAAAACAGAATAACGAATATCGAACACCGAATATCGAATTTCGAAGTAAAAAATCCTTTGCGGTGAACGATTTTCTAAAAAGGGATCCCTATGCCCCGGCACCATTTTCAATTTGTGGAAGAATACCAAGACCTGGTCGGGTTCGGCTTGGACCGAAAGACCAACGAACATACCCTGACCTACTATTTGCAGAAATTCGCCGAAGACGAACACATGGCCTTGATCCGAGAAAAAATGTCCGACGAAGATTTAGCAGCACTTTTTGATTTGTTGACCCGGTTGCTCCGGCAATACTTGAGCTCCGCGGAATATCACCGCTATTTTCTTAAGGAACCCGAGGAAGAATAGCATGCGCCTGTTGCTGGTGGAAGACGATCCTAAAATTACCGCCTTTGTCGCCAAAGGATTTCGGGAGGCCGGCTTTGCCGTGGACACGGCCGCGGATGGCGAACAAGGCCTGGACCTGGCTTTGGGGCAAGCCTATGATGCGGCGGTGCTGGATATCATGCTTCCCAAAATGGATGGCCTGGCCGTGATTGAAAAGCTGCGTAAACAAAAAATCAACACGCCGGTGATTATCTTGAGCGCCAAGCGTTCGGTCGACGACCGCATCAAAGGCCTGCAAGCCGGCGGCGACGATTACCTCACCAAACCCTTTTCTTTTTCCGAACTTTTAGCGCGGGTGCAGGCTTTGCTGCGCCGCGCCCACGGCCGTTCCGAACCGGTTCGTCTGGAATGGGCCGATCTCTCCATGGATCTGATCACCCGTGAAGTACTGCGCGGCGGCAGCCGAATCGATCTGCAACCCCGGGAATTCACCTTGCTGGAATATTTGCTGCGCAATGCCGGACGGGTCGTTTCCAAAACCATGATTCTGGAACATGTTTGGGACTACAACTTCGATCCCCAGACCAATGTGGTCGATGTCCTGGTGCACCGTTTGCGCGCCAAGGTAGACCGGGATATGGGTCGGAAACTCATTCATACCCTGCGCGGCGTCGGTTATGTTCTCAAAAACGATTAAAAAGCTCCCTAAAACGGTCGGGTTCCGCCTGGCGCTCTGGTACATGGCGGTTTTCATCGTCAGCGTCGTATTGCTCTTTACCCTGGGTTATCTGCTCCTTTCCAATTCCCTGCGGAAGCAGGACCGCCTCGCCGTGCAAATCAAATCAAAAGAATTGAGCGAACTTCTGCAAACCGAAGGAGTCGAGGCCCTGGAGCGCGAAGTTCGCATGACCCGTAAATTCAAGAGACCCGACGCGTTTTTTATCCGGCTGGCCGGCAGGGATAATCGGACTTTCTTTTTGCTGCTGCCCTATCAATGGGCCGAGTTCGATATCAAGGATTGGGAAGCCCGATCCTGGCGGGCCGAAGAAACCTGGTTTGTGTTGCCGGCCAAAGACCGCAATTACGGTTTGGAAATCGTATCCATACCCTTGGATGATTATCTACTGCAAGTAGGCAAGAGCACGGAAGAGCGGCAAAAGGTTTTGCTCTCTTTCCGCAAACTGTTCTCCGTGGGGGTCGCACCGTTGCTCCTTTTCGGTTTGGGGACCGGCCTGTTTCTGGGCCGGCGGGCTTTGCGGCCGGTTCGGCAATTGACCCAGGCTTTCCGCGCCATTGCCGACGGCCGCCTGGACGCCCGCGTCACCGACCCCAAAAGCGGCGATGAACTGGCTGAATTGGTTCAGCTTTTTAACCGGATGATGACCCGCATCGAGATCTTAATTGCCGGTATGCATGCCACTCTGGACAATGTGGCGCATGATCTGCGTACGCCCATGACCCGTTTGCGCGGCATAGCTGAAATGGCCTTGAACGCCCGTCCGGATCTGGAGAAGTCCCGCGAAGCCCTGGCTGACGCCCTGGAGGAATCGGAGCGCATCCTGGCCATGCTCAACACCTTAATGGATATTTCCGAGGCCGAGACCGGAGCGATGAAACTGGAATTTCAATTCGTTGATTTGAGCCGTCTGGTCCGGGAAGTGCTGGATTTATACGAATTCACGGCTGAAGAGAAGAACGTACGCCTGGATGCGCAAGTGGCTCAAGGCTTAGGCTTGCAAGTCGATCCCATCCGCCTGCGCCAAGTTTTAGCCAACCTGGTGGACAATGCCGTCAAATATACAAACCCCGGCGGTGGGGTGACCGTCCGCGGCCGGGTTGAAGGAAATGAAATTGCGATTGAAGTAGAAGATACCGGCATCGGCATTGCTTCCGCCGAGATCCCTAAAATTTGGGAGCGCTTGTACCGGGGCGATCAAAGTCGCTCTCAAAAAGGTCTGGGCCTGGGCTTGAGTCTGGTCAAAGCCGTGGTCAATGCCCATCAGGGCCGGGTGGAGGTAACCAGCGAATTGGGGAAGGGGTCGTGTTTTAGGATCTATTTACCGCAATGAAGCAAAAAACTAAGGGTTCAAGGGTTCAAGGGGCCCAGGGTTCAAGGGTGAAGAAAAATCAAAGCGCTAACAATAACAAAAGCAATAAAAATTAAAGTCCGGGTGATTCTTTGACCAAAAGTAAACTGTTTCCATTTTTTTCTTTTGACCCTCGAACCCTTGACCCCTGGGCCCCTTGAACCCTTCTTCTTACCCCAACGTCGTTAAAAGCACCCCGGCCAAACCGATCAAAATCCCGACAATTCTGCGACCGGTCAACGGTTCATGCAAGAACAAAGCGGCAAAAATGAATATAAACAAGTTGGCGGTTTGGTTTAAAGGCGCGGCAATGGAGGCCTGGGCGTATTTCATGCCGGCCATCCAGGCTAAAAACGAAAAATAAACTCCGAGCACGGAACCCGAGATAATGTAGATCCATCCTTTTTTAATGTATAAAGAGGAGATGATCTCCTTGCGGTTCGGAAGCCAAGCCAGCATCAGCGCCAGCCCTACCACCCCGCTCAGCAACCGAACCTCCAATACCCAAAGCAAGGGCGCCCGTTCCAGGATCGGCTTGATCATGACAATGCCCACGGCCATGGCGACGATGCCGGCCAAGGCATAGATCACACCCTTTATCCAATGCTTGCGATCTCCGGCTGATTTGTTATCTTGGCTGCTTCCGCTTAAAAGCGCGGCTAGAATCAGCAAAATGCCCAGTATCTGCAACCCGCTCAGTTTTTCATCCAGGAACAAAACCGACAGGATAATGATGCAAGGGCTATAGACGCAGTTTACAATGGCGGAAACGCCGGCGCCCAACATATTCAGGCTTTTGAAAAAGAGGGTATCGGATACGGCAATGCCGAGAAAACCGCTGACGATTAAATAAACCAAATCGCGGGTCGAGCCGTAACGGAAACAAACCTGGTCAAAGGCCAGCATGGTCAGGAAAAACAGTAAAATACCCAGAATATTTTTGAACAAATTCAGGCTGATGGGGTGGGCGGTTTCCCCGCTTTTTTTGAATAAAATCACGGCCACAGCCCAAATCGCCGCCGAACTCAGGGCCATGATTTCACCGATATGCGGAATGGTCTCAAACATGGTTAAACTCCGCGGCGACTATAGGATAAATGATTCGGAAGGGCAAGGGGTAAAAAGCAGGATCCAAGGGATCAAGGGGTCAAGAGAAGAAATAAAAGCAATGAGAATAAGCTCTAAGTATAGTTCGGATTCACGGTTTTTTTTATCATTGTTATCTTTGCGCCTTTACGACACTGGAGTCATTTCAGGGTTTTTAGAAATGACATCCTTTGCACGAAATTTTCTTTTCCTTACCCTTGGACCCTCGATCCCTGCTTCTTCATTACCAACTTGTAATCCTTCTGAAATGATCCCGTAATGAACCTGCATTAGAATATGATTTACAAGATCGGAAAGCGGAATCCAAAAAGGAGCCTGAATTTTCATGAATGGGGGAATGACGAAAAAAAACAACTGCCTGGTCGTTTTGGTCGTCATGATCTTGTTCGGGGCTGCTCCAATCGGAGCTCAGGATGAAAAAAAGCTCGATGCCGATCTTCATTTTACCGTTTCCCAGATCGCTAAAGCAAATTTTCAGGCCGTGGTGCATGTGAAAGTGACTCGATGGCCTTCTTCAGATCCAGCACTTATGTTTTTCAGGTTCACCGACAGCGGCAGTGGATTTATTATGGATGAACAAGGGCATGTGCTCACCAATAGACACCTCGTTAGATATGCTCAAGAAATTCGGATTATCCTCAGCAACCACCAACGTTATCCTGCTCGATTACTCGGCTATGATGGTTTTACGAATCTGGCGGTCCTGAAAATCCAAGGCAATGGTCCCTTTCCGCATGTCCGCTTCGGCGATTCCGACCGACTTGAATTGGGCGAATGGGTCGTTGCCCTGGGCCATTATCCCGAATTCAAACAAACCATTACCAAGGGAATAGTCCGCGCCAAACCCGGAAAAGACCCTTCTGATCCAAGCCGCTTTTCTCGTTTTATTCAAACCGATGTCCCAATCAATTACACCAACAGTGGCGGACCCCTTTTGAATCTCAGGGGAGAAGTAATCGGGATCGCTTTTTCGCCTGGAATGGAGTCCTTAACGCACAATGAGGCTGTTCAAAGTAATCTGGCTCTTGAGGTGGCCAAACAGCTGATCATCGACAGCAAAGCGAAAAAATCCTGGATCGGTGTCGCGGTTCAAGACTTGAGCCCGGATCAAGCCCGGGGCTTACGCCTGGAAACTTCTGCCAAGGGCGCGTTGATCATGGATCTCATCAAAGGCGGTCCTGCCGAACAAGGCGGTCTTAAAAAAGGCGATGTCGTCATTGCTTTTCAGGACAGAGAAATCCGCAGTGCTGTTGAATTTTATAAAGCGGTTGCTGGAAGCGATATCGAAGAGGAAGTTAAGGTGATCGTATTGCGTAAAAGCGCGCAAGTCGTTTTAAAGATAAAAATAGGTCCGGAAGAACCTCAAGCCATACTTAAATACCGTTTGGGCGCCGAGCTCCGCTCTTTGACCGAGCAGGAGCAAAATGAATTCATGCCGGCCGCGGGTCAGGGCGTCATGGTGGTTTGGTTGGACCCTTCCGGCCCCCTGCATGCCATCGGCCTTGAAAAAGGCGATCGGATCCTGCAGGCCAACGGCAGTACCATTCGGGACCCGCATGATCTCCTTGAGATTATGCGGGCTGTTCGGCCCGGCCAATGGATCACGCTTCTGGCCCGGGACCATCGCAGCGGCCGCAGCGGTTATATTCAGGTGGTTCTAAGATAACGACTCATTTTTTCGTCAGGTGAATGATTTTAGTAAACTAAATTTTAAGATAAGGCGTTGACTGAGATTTTTTTGCTTGTAGAGGACGGTTATCTTTGTGTTTTACCTACAGCCTAAATGCCTACAGTCTATTTGCCTAAACAACAAGGAGGCTTTAACGTGAACAATAAAACAAAAAAAATTAAGATTATTCTTTGGTCCCTGGTCTTGCTCGGCGCCGGATTTTTGCTGGCCACGGTCATCGATCCCATTTCCAAACCCTTGGCTCAGCAAACCGCCGTGGTGACCAATGCGCCCGGTTCCGGTATTGCGGGCCAACCCCTTTCTTTTGTGGATCTGGCCAAAAAAACCAAACCGGCGGTGGTGAACATCAGCGTGGAACAGACGGTCAAGAACCAGAGCCCACTGCCGTTCCGTGGTCCTAATAATGAAAACGACCCCTTCCGCGATTTCTTCGAGCGATTTTTCAACGAACAGCAGGGTCCGCGCGAATATAAGCAACGAGGCTTGGGCACCGGTTTTATTATCGACAAAGAGGGTTACATTCTGACCAATAACCATGTGATCGCGCGCAGCGATAAAATACTGGTCAAGCTCTCCGATAAAAAAGAATACAGCGCCAAAGTGATCGGCAGCGATCCCAAAACCGATTTGGCCTTGATCAAGATCGAACCCAAGGAATCTTTACCGTTTTTGCCCTTGGGCGATTCGGACAAGCTGGAAGTGGGCGAATGGGTTATGGCCATCGGTAATCCGTTCGGCCTGGAACATACGGTCACGGCCGGGATCGTCAGCGCCAAATATCGCGATATCCATATGGGCCCCTATGACAACTTCATTCAGACCGACGCCTCCATCAACCGCGGCAACAGCGGCGGTCCGCTTTTAAACACCCGGGGCGAAGTAGTCGGTATCAATGCGGTCATCATGTCGGACGGCATGGGTTCCGGCAGCGTGGGCATCGGCTTTGCCATTCCGGTCAACATGGCCAAAGATTTGCTGCCCCAGCTCAAGGAAGGTAAAATCGTCCGGGGCTGGTTGGGCGTGGCCATTCAGGAAATTACGCCGGAGCTCAAAGGGAAGTTCAATCTCAAGGACAATAAAGGCGCTCTGGTGGCGGATGTGACCGCCGACAGTCCGGCCGACAAAGCCGGTATCAAACGCGGGGACGTGATCGTCGCTTTTGACGGCAAAGAAGTGAATGAATTCAAGGACCTGCCGCTTATCGTCTCCAAAACCCCGGTCGATAAGACCGTCAGCGTGGATGTTCTGCGTAAAGGCGATAAAAAAAGTTTCAAGGTTAAAGTCGGCGAATTAAAAGACAAAGCAGAGGGTCCAATTGCGGATGAAGAATCAAAAACCGATCTGGGTCTGAGTGTTCAGGAGCTGACTCCGGAGTTGGCCAAGAAACTGGGATTAAAGAACACCAAGGGCTTGGTGGTGACCCAAGTGGAGAAAGACTCACCGGCCGATGAAGCCGAATTAAGGCCGGGCGACGTGATCCGCGAAGTGGATCAAAAAGAAGTACAAGATGTCGCGGAATTCAACAAGCAAATCAAAACTTTTAAAAAAGGCGATACCATCCTCTTTTTGGTGGAACGCAAAGGCAATACCCTCTTCCGCACTCTAAAGCTGAACGACTAACTTCCTTCCTCCTCCCCCGACCGGGTGGGGCGGTTCTCGCCCTGCCCGGTCAACCCGGAAAAAAAATTCAAAGTAAAAGAAATATAAAAAAATTAAAAAGTGTATTAGCGATATTTATGGCACCAAGCCCGATTAAAAAATACCGAATGCGTAATCTCGGATTATTCTTAAAAGGTCTCCCGATAAACCTTTTGATAGGTCTTAAGAACCCGTTCGCCAAAGCAGACAAATAAAACCCGAGAAAGGACTCGATCCTTTGCCAAAAACTTTTTTGTCTCCTCCAGGGCAATCGTGGTCGCCGGTTCCAAGGGGTAGTTATAAACGCCGGTGCTGATGGAGGGAAAGGCGATGGATTGAATCTCCAGTTCCTGCGCCGCCCGGAAGCAATTTTGATAACACCGCACCAGGAGTTCTTCTTCATGGTTGCGTCCGCCGATCCAGATCGGTCCGACCGTGTGAATCACCCATTGGGCCGGCAAGCGATAACCCCGGCTGACCCGGGCTTCGCCGGTCGGACAGCCGCCGATTTTGCGGGTCTCTTCCAAGAGTTCCGGCCCGGCGGCCCGGTGAATGGCGCCGTCCACGCCGCCGCCGCCCAAGAGCGAGTTGTTGGCCGCATTGACAACGGCATCCACGTACTGTTTGGTGATGTCGCCTTCAATAATTTGAATGCGGTTTTCCATAGGGTATTTTTTGTTTTTATTAATGGTCAGAATCTTTCACCGAAAACCCGCCTTCATGGGTAGGGGTTCAAGATTTTGAACCCCTACAAGGGCGGTGGTCGAGGCCTGATTTTAAGTTGTCACTTTTTTAAGTTATGATTCACTGATCAACATTCTTTGGAATGCGCGGACACGTCCGCGCATTAAAAGCGGCGACGCGTCGCCGCATTCCAAAATTCATCCTTCCGCCTTCATCCTTTTCCCTTCAGTCTCTCGACCAAGGCTTGTCGCTAAAATAACGCAATAAATAGATCCGGCCGAAAATGACCGCAAGCGGCAGGCAAATGGCAATGATGTCGTCCCATCTGCCCGGAGAAAAATCAGGCATGAAAAAATAAGTGATGCCTCCGAAAAAAAAGCTGACCCGCAGGGCCCGGCCATAGCCCATAAAAGTGAAAACCCGGAAAAAAGTCATATAAAGGAAGGTCCAGAAAGCCAAAAGCAGGGCGTCGGCATAATAGCGGTAGTGGGTGGGGATAATATCCGCAAACGTTTGCAGGAACTTGCGCGCCAAGGAGCGTTGTTTTTGAAAACGGACCTGGATCACCTGTTCAATCGTGACTTTTTCATCGATATTGAATCCGGCCGGGATGAGGATATCCAGGTTGAGCAGCGCCTCTTTTTTATGGAGCGCGTCATTGGTGGCCCGGAAAGGCAGTTTTAGGGCGTAATTGATCAATAAATAGCCGGTAAAAACCAGAGCAGCCAACACAGCGATCATCACGATTTGCAAAATCACTTTTTTCATAATAACAAGGACCTCCGTAAAGCGCCTTTATTGATTCCTGTTAATCCTGTCAAAAAAATCTGACGATTTATCCTATCCTTATTGGCCAACTATAACATACTTGGGGTTATAAATCAAAACTGCGCGGCTTTGACGAAAGCGGGGATCTGGATTATAATCATTCCATTATGCGGCTTAGAGACTATCTTGATGAACATCGGATTTTTTTGAACTTGGAAGCCAAAGACAAGGGCGTCGTTTTTGAGAAAATCGTGGCACTAATGGTGCAAAATCAAGTCCAGCGGAACTCCCGGGATTTTTTGGCCGCGCTCCGCCATCGGGAAAGCTTGGGCAGCACGACCATTAACGACGGCATGGCCCTTCTCCATGCGCGCCGTAAAGATTTCGATAAATTATTAAAAGCCGGTTCACCGGCTGAATTTATTAAAATAATGGATGAAATCGAATGCGGATTAAAATAAAACATGTAGAGTATATCTCAAAAATGCTATTTTGAGAAAATGGATGAGCTAATATGCGGCATTTTTAATAGTTGCACGGTCTGTTTTGAATTTTTGAGATATCCTGTAACCATTTTAAATAAAAACCGACTTTACTCGAGAGTCCCGGTTCATGATTATGACGCGATCCCTTTTTTTTATCGCTTGCCCTATTCAAGCTATAGCCGCATGATGGGGAACACGGGACCCTGGTGGATTTGAAGGTCCTATTCAAAAATCGGGATTCTAGACGGAAAATAAAGGGCCCTTTTTTTATAAAACAAGAGCACGTATATACCCGGATAAACCCTATGCGAGTACAAATGATTTTTTTGGGCGCGGTTTTGGCGATTGGTCTTTTTTTTACACCCCCGGCTTTTTCCGCGGAATACTCTCTTGAAGATCTTTATCGGCTGGCCCTGGAACGTGCGGAAAAAATCGGGCTTTCGGAAGGCAACCTGCGCCTGGCTGAAACCTCGAAAGATAAGGCCACTGCCGCGCTCATGCCCAAACTCACGGCGTTTAACGATTACAGGCAATACAACGAAAAAAAGTATAATGAGCGCAACGCCCTGATTCAACCGGATTCGACCCAACAATGGGGCGTGCGCTTGGACCAGCAATTTTCATTGTCTTTCAGGGAATTCACCGCGTTTGGCATGACCAAGAATAATATTGAAAAAAGCAAACTGGATTTGGCTGCCATAAAGGAGAATTATCTTTTACTGGTGGCCCAAGCGTACTATGAGGTTTTGAAAGCAAAAAAGAACCTCGATATCACCACTTCCAACCTGGAAAGGCTTTCAAAATACCGGGATGCGGCGGAAAAACGTTTAAAAGTGGGTGAAGTGACCAAGACGGTTCTGCTCCGGGCTGAAGGCGAGCTTTCCGGCGCCAAAGCCGATCAGATCAAAGCCGAAAACGGCCTGGCCTTGACCAAGGCGCAGTTGGTGCGTATCGTAGGTCTGGATGCGGATTTCTCCTTAAAGGAAAACCCGGCCCAAGATACGCCTATGCTCTCGTTGCCGGAACTTCAGAACACTGCTTTTTCAGAACGGTCCGATCTCAAAAGCTTGGAAGTACAGAAAAAATTGGCGGAACAACAAGTGACCTATGCCAACGGCGCTTTTTGGCCGAATCTGGGGATCTATGGGGTTTATCAAAGATCCGCGCAAGACCCGGACTCCGCCACTTTGAACAAAGAAAGCACTTATGCCGGCCTTTCGTTGACCTTTCCTTTTTTTGAAGGCGGCCTCAGAAAAGCCGAATGGCAGGAAGCCAAGATCAAAGAAAACCAGGCCCGGCTCCAATATGCAGATTTGAAGAAGACCATCGGCCTGGAAGTTGAAACCGTTTACCTCGATCTAGTGACCCAAAAAGAAGCGCTCATTTTTCTTAAAGACCAGCTCGTTTTTGCCCAGGAAAATTACCGGGGTATTGAGCGTCAATTCGAAGTCGGACTAGCCAACAGCATCGATGTAATGGATGCCAATACGCTCTTGGTTTCTTCCGAGCGCAAGTTCAATGAAGCCGCTTATATCCGTCAACTCTCCATGCTCAGAATCAAGCAAGTCACCGGCGCCTTCCTAAAAGAGGTCGTTCCGGAAAACCGCTGATTCAAAAAACGCATTGGGCGCTTGACTCAAAAACATTTTTTTTGATCCTACGCTTTTCAGGATCGAAAAAAATCCAGAAAGGGGATTCCATTGATGTCCGGGCCAAAACCGTTTTTAAAAATCCGTTTCCATGCCGCTGAAATAAGCGGTCTGTTTCTTTTTTCCGTGTTTTTCTGCATTCTAACCTTGAGTTTCGGTTGCGGCCCCAAACAGGAAAAAGCCAAGCCTGAAAAGGTCGTCAATGTCCGAATTGCCAGTGTGGAAAAAAAATCCATCCGGCCGTTTCTGGAAAGCGTGGGGACCCTGAAGGCCGATGAAGAAGCGACCGTCAGTTCCGAATTGGACGGTATTCTGAAAGTCATAAACACGGACGAAGGCCGCCCCGTTTCCCGCGGTCAAATCATGGCCCTGCTTAATGATATCGATTTCCGGTTGAATCTGGAAACCGCCAAGGCCGGGTTGAATCAGGCTCAAGCCAACTTGGTCAATATTCGTGAGGAATACCGGCGCAAAGAAACTTTATTCAAGGAAGACCTGGTTACCCAACAGCAATTCGACGATGTATCCACCCGCTTGGCTGTAGCCGGCCAGGAACTCGATCGGGCCAAAACCACCCTGGCTTTGGCTAACGAAAAACTCGGCAAAACCGTGATCCGTTCGCCTTTGCAAGGCATCGTAAAAGAAAAAAAAGCCAGTGCCGGCGACTTTGTCAAAGCGGGCAGCGCCCTTCTCGCCATTATTCGCATCGACCCTCTGAAACTTTCTTTTACGGTTCCGGAAAAAGAACTCGGCGCCTTGAAGATCGGCCAGGATGTGCTCTTCAGCGTGGATGCTTTTCCGGATAAGGAGTTCAAAGGAAAATTGAACGTCATCTTTCCGTATCTGGATGAACGCAGCCGGACTCTGCAGGTGGAAGCGCTCGTGGCCAACTCCGCGCTGCAATTAAAACCCGGTCTTTTTGCGAGGGTCAAACTTTACACTTCCGCGCCCCGGGAAGCAGTCGTGATCCCGATCACGGCGCTGCTCTATGACGAAACCCGGATTAAGGTCTTTTTGCTGGATCAGGACCGGGCCCGCGAGCAATTGATTAAAATAGGCGCCAAATACGGAGAAATGGTGGAAGTGCTGGAAGGGCTGCAAGGCGGCGAACCATTGATCGTGGTCGGTCAGAATAATCTGGTGCAAGGGGTAAAAATCAACGGGGTTCATTGATTCCATCATGGGAAACAAAGAAATTCACCACCAAGGCGCCAAGACACTAAATAATTTATAACTTTTTGTTTTAACTTCGTGTCTTTGGGTCTTGGTGGTAAAAGGATTAGACTATGTGGATTTCCGATACTTCCATCAAACGGCCGGTTTTCGCGACCATGTTTATCATGGCCTTGGTGGTGTTGGGATTGGTCAGCTATCCGGAGATCGGGGTCGATCTTTTCCCTAAAGTCGATTTTCCGGTCGTGAACATCTCCACCCGTCTGACCGGCGCCGGTCCGGAAATCATGGATATCGATGTCACCGACCGCATCGAGGAAGCGGTCAACACCATCAACGGCATCAAGTCCATTACCTCGACCAGCAGCGAGGGATCCTCCAACATCAGCGTCGAATTTGTCCTGGAAAAGGATATCAATATCGCGGTCCAGGATGTGCGCGAACAAGTGGCTTCGGTCCGCCGCCGGCTGCCCGACGATGTGGATGAACCGGTCATCCGTAAAGTAAACAGCGAGTCCGGCGCCATCCTCTATTTGTACGTGACCGGTCAAAAAACCCGTTTCGAATTATCGACCTATATCGATGAAGTTCTTAAAGAGCAGTTCCAGCGCATTGAGGGCGTTGGG
>RPPU01000061.1 GCA_003819975.1 Desulfobacteraceae bacterium | reverse complement strand
CGACAGTAACACCTTTGAAATTCAAACCAATTAATACATCCCCATGTTGGTATGCAGCAGCCCTAGTATCGCAAAAGTTAATTCTGTTGACAATATGGAGGCCTACAACCACCATTATTGCCGCCGCCACCACCGCCGCCAACACCAACGGACTGGATTTCTTTCAAGGACCCATCTTTACAAACGCATTGGCCTTCACAATCCCCATACCACATGTAAGTGGCACACTCAGCTACATCGCCTTTATTTTTACAAAAAGTTTTGCATCTATTCTTTATATGTTGTTCTTCACTTGGATAATCACAGTCATAGGCGCTGACTATAGGTGAAACAACACAAAAAATTAAAACGATTAATCCGCTCAAAAAAAATACGAACAATTTTTTTTTGCTCATTGAACAATTCCTTTCTTAATTTTTTCGTTATAAAAAAACCGGTTTTCTCATGGGGTCGGCATCTTTATGGCGATTAAAATTCTTCCACCCCTGCTAAGCTCCACAAGATAATCGCACCCCCCTCCCTTTTCCGAATGATCATAAAAAATTTGAACCGTGGATTGTCCCGCCGACAAGGTCTCGTTCAATGCGGGGTTCAATTCCCAATATACCTCGTGCCAAGGCAAGGCTTCTTGATTCAGTTGTCCCCAAAGGGAGGGCTGGTTTGTTTACCGACCCATCACTTTGGACCGCCATATTATTAGTTAGTACCTCTATTTTAAAGATGAGATTCACCTCGAAGGGAAATCTCCTGATTGAATGATCCTGACTCTAACCACATCAGGGCACGCTCACCGGTACTTTCTTATCTTGATATCTGCCGGAAATACCGAGACCGAGCTGTCCGTAATAATTTTTGCCCCAGGCCCAGAGCTTGCCGTTGGTCTGCAAAGCCAAAACAAAATCATCTCCAACCGTTACACTCTTAAAATACAATCCATCCGCGATCCGTTTCGGTCGTGAAGTCCCCATTGTGGAACTTCCGTCGCCTAAGGGTGCACTTCCCCAAGCCCACAGTGTGCGATCGGTTTTAATCGCCATGGTTTGGTAGTAACCCGCACTGACCGTTTTCCAATTCGTGTCGACGCCGATAAGCACCGGCGTTTTTTTACTAATAAGAGTCCCGTCGCCAAGTTGCCCATTATCATTGTTCCCCCAAGCCCAAAGAGTCCCGTCGGTTTTTAATGCCAGGGAATGCCAAGCAGTGGCCGTTACATTTTTCCAGTTGGTGTCTCTTCCTATTTGCACCGGACTTTTTCTGCTCAGGTTTGTGCCATCGCCGAGTTGACCATCATCGTTTTGCCCCCAGGCCCAGAGCGTACCGTCAGCCTTCAACGCCAACGTATGCCCATACCCGGCGGCAACGGCAGTCCAGGTTGCGCCTTTCCCGACCTGCACCGGGATATTTCTGTATATCGTAGTCCCATCACCCAATTGACCGTCAGAATTATTCCCCCAGGCCCATAACGTACCGTCTTTTCTCAAAGCCACGCTGTGGTCGTAGCCGACCGCCACGCTTTTCCAATTGGCTGCGGTTTCAACTTGTACGGGAGTTTTCTTTGAAACGTTTGTTCCATCTCCGAGTTGGCCATAGTCATTATTGCCCCAAGCCCATAACGTACCATTGTTCTTTAATGCTACGGTATGGATGTTACCGCAAACTACGGTTTTCCAATCCGCATCGCTTCCGATCTTCACCGGCACCATTTTATACGCATTAATCCCGGTCCCATCACCCAGTTGGCCGTAGCTATTTCCTCCCCAGGCCCAGAGCGTGCCGTCGGCCTTGACCGCTTCAGCATGAATCCAACCCGCGTCCACGATTTTCCAATCCATGTCCGTGCCGACTTGTTCCGGCGCGTATCTGTTTTGTTCTTTACCCGAAGTGCCGATTCCAAGCTGGCCGTAATAATTACCTCCCCAAACCCAAAGCGTGCCGTTATTTTTAACCGCCATGCTGTGCCAGCCGCCCGCAGTCGCCAATCTCCAATCTGCAGCGTTTCCGATCTGCTTTGGCACAAGCCGGTCATAATATGAACTATCTCCTAATTGGCCGTCATGGTTATCTCCCCAAGCCCAAAGCGTACCGTTGACTTTTAACGCCAAGGCATGTAATGCGCCTACAGTCACAGTTTTCCAATCCGTATCAGTTCCTACTTGAATCGGGTAATATACCGTTATCTCCGATCCATTTCCAAGTTGACCCCGACCCCAAGCCCAAAGGGTCCCATTTGTTTTTATGGCGGTCGTATTGCGAAAATTCGTCGTAACGATTCGCCAATTTGCCTCAAAGCCGATCTGAACCGGAGAGTTTTTATTCGTATTTGTACCGTCACCAAGCTGACCGTCATAATTATTGCCCCAAGCCCAGAGCGTGCTGTCGGCCTTTAAAGCTATCGTATGACTCCAACCCACGACCAAAGCCTTCCAATCCTTGCCGATTCCTATGCGCACGGGATAATTTTTATAGGTATTCGTCCCGTCGCCGAGCTGGCCGTCGTCATTATTACCCCATGCCCAAAGTGTACCGTCCACCTTCAATGCCACGGAGTGATATCCTCCCGCGGCCACGGCCTCCCAATCCCTGTCAGCCCCTATTTTCATGGGGATTTTTCTATCCTCGAACGTTCCGTCGCCGAGTTGACCATCGTCATTATACCCCCAAGCCCAAAGCGTGCCGTCCGTTTTGATTGCTACGGTATGATACCCCCCTGCAGCCACTGACTTCCAATTACTATCGATTCCGATTTGAATCGGGGCTTTTTTGTCCTCTTTTGTCTCATCGCCAAGTTGACCAAAAGAGTTACGACCCCATCCCCAAAGCGTACCGTCCGCCTTTATTGCTATGGTATGCTCCTCACTGGTCGCCACCTTGACCCAATCATTGCCGGTGGTTTCGCCCAAGTTCTCATCAGTGTCTTGCGCGTATATGGGCAAGACCATCACCATAAGAACAACCATCATCCATTGCCAAAATCGTTTCATTTCTTTCTCCTTTTTATTTTTTTTTAATCCCTTGGTCGCTAATCTTCGACATGAACATCCAAGCAAATACATATGTCAAGAATTAGTCGGTTCACACCCAAACAATCTCATAACCGGGCACTTCGCTTATTTCCTCCCTCCCTCCAATGCTTCAATTGCGAAAAAAGCGAAGAATTCCTTAAGAAACAAAAAAACCCCTTGGCGCAGTTTCAGGCCAAGAGGCTTCATTACCTCGAATATCCTTCTTTAGATATTGGATAGACTTAATAGTCAGTGTATAAATATATGTCAAGCATAAATTTAATCCGGGAATCCATTTTTTTTAAGCAGAGGGTTGCAACATAGTTTTCAGACCTTTCGGATTCAGTTAAGAATATCGAAATTGAATTACGGGCAACTGATCTTAAAATGAAGGTGAAAACAATCCGGGAATCGCCTGATTTTCAGATAAAACCACGGAATCATACAAAAGGATGAGATTATTAAACTGCTGCATTTATGATCTAATTTCATTTCCTCAATGATCCCGTTCCTCTTTAAAATCATTTTAGTGAAGATACTTTCCGGTCATATACTTTGCATTTTGAATTTACTATTGACCGGTATGACAATGGCGTCTATTGAATGCAGAACCATCGTTCGCCGATATAAGGGATCTCCACCTTGTCATAATGCGAAAATTATCATCGATCTGCAATTCTAATCTGTTCATCGCAATACCGCCCGAAGACTGTTAAAATATAATTTTAATCAGGGAACCAAAGCCCAGAGATAGTAGTTTTCACCCAGATTCATTCTTCCGAAAAACCAGAGCCGGCCCTGGCTGAAGAACATTTCATAAACACCGGTGTCGCCGGGTCCCGGGGTGAGGTCCTGAACCATAAAGGTTCCGGTCCGGCTGCCGTCGCTTCTCCACAACTCCTTGCCGTGCAGGCCGTCATCGGCCATGAAAAACAAGATGCCGCCGCCGTCCGTTAACGACGAAGGCCGGGCGGGAGACATGGAAAAATCTTTTACCATACGGGTACCTTCAAGCGAGCCGTCGCTGACCCATAAAGAGCAGTGATCGGGCTGTCCGAAACGCTCGTATCTAAAAAAGAGATCATCGCCGACGCGGGTCAAACAAGTAAGAAGAGTCTCCCGATCATTTTTAAAAACCAGCCGGGTGCCGGCTTCCGTGCCGTCGGTCACCCATAAGGCATGCTCTTGATTCGAGTCATGGGCTGTAAAAAAAAGCTTATCGCCGGCGGCGGTTAAATCTTGCGGAGGACAGGGCGATTCGCCGGCCTTGATTCTGCGCGTGCCTTCAGTGGTGCCGTCGCTGGCCCAGAGGCCGTTGTCCGTATCGGGCACAAAAAAGAAAAAACCGTTGGCAGCGGGCATTTCCGGGAATAAGGGGACCATGGGAAAAAACGAAAAAGTGCTTTCGGGTCCGGGCATCAGATCCAGAAACAGTTTCGTGCCCTCCGGCGTGCCGTCGCTTTGCCATAGTTCCCGGCCGTGGGTTTCATCCGCGGCTTGAAAATAGATCTTATCATTAAGCCCCGCAAACGATCCGGGCCACGAGCCGTCAAAGACATTGGTGTCGTCAAAAATATTCTTCAGCAGCCGGGTGCCTTGGGCGGTGCCGTCGCTTGTCCAAAGTTCTTGCCCGCAAGCAGGGTCCCAGGCCGCAAAAAAAAGTCCGCGGTCCCATTGTTTGAAATTCATGGGCAGGGAATAGACGTTGCCCGGATAGATATCTTTGAGCAATGTGGTTCCGCTTTCCGTCCCGTCGCTGATCCAGGGTTCCATCTCGTGTTCGCCGTCATTGGCGGGAAACACGAGGAAATCCCGGAAACGCGCCATGGGCCGGGTCGGCTTCAAAGCGCTGGCCGGGCCGGGCCGGATGTCTTTGACCAGCATGGTTCCGCGGGAAGTGCCGTTGCTTTTCCACAACTCCCGGCCGTGAAGACCGTCGTCGTAATGAAAAAAGACATTATGCTTCACGCCGACGGGTGCGCCGTAAGCGGGGCGTTCAAAGACCTTTACCGTATAGGCGTCCCGGCGGCACAAGACGTCGTTCAATGCAAAATCGACGGGCCCGGCATTGCTTTGGCCGTAAGAAACGTAAAAGCTGAAATAAACCTTACCGCCTTTGGCGGGGATGATTTTGTTCCATGACGTATTTTTCACCTTCACCCGGTATTCCGTTTGTTTCCAGCGGCCCTTCCAAAGGGTCCGGATACGCTGGTCCTCGGGAAAACTCCAGGTCAAGGTCCAGCCTTCTACAGGAAAAGGACCGTGGTTGACCACAGCCACATCCGCCCTGAAATTATTGGACGGCAGATCGGTTATTTTATAAACGATTTCAAAAGGCGAGCCGGTTGATTTGCCAGGGTCGGCCGAATTGGTGAAAACAACGACCAGTATAAAGAGAAAAATAATGCATACTTTTTTGGGGATCAGCATGGTTTTCATCCTTTGCATGGGAAGGGATCTCGATCTAAAAACATCATGGACGGCCTTTTGAGCCTGTCCATGATGGATTCATGCACCCGCGTACTTCACGGCCCCGGGCGCACGGGTTTCTTTATTGCGGGATATTCCCCGGCATAATGACTTTGCGGTCTATCAGGCGGCCTGCGCTTATTGTTTTAGGCAAAGGAGCATTTCCGATTGGGATGGTCCGCCATTGGTATTCGGGCCTTTCACCGCTGTATTTGACCCAAACACCGGGAACATTGGGCCAGATGCCGATCAAATCGTCGATCGCGTCGCCGTTCAGATCGCCGGCAGTCAATCGGTCGGCCGTGTCATGTATCCTGGTCCATTGGCCGTTAACCGGATTGTACCACCAAACCCCGTAGGTCCAGGAGCCCAAGATATCGGTAACGCCGTCGCCGTTCAGGTCGGCCGTGGTTACGACTTTGAGCTGGTCAGTTTCTTTCAGTTTCAGCCATTGACCGTTGGAACTCAACCGAATCCAAATGCCGTCGGGATTGCTCCAAACGCCCAGCAGATCCGTTTTACCGTCCCGGTCAAAATCACCGCCCGCCAATTGTAAAGCGGGCAAATCGTGAAGTTTCTGCCAGCCGGTCAAAGGATCCCAGTACCAGACTCCTCCCGGATCCCAACTACCCAATACGTCCCGGCGGCCGTTGGCATTCATATCCGCCGTAGCCAAGGCTTTTGGGGCGGTATCATGAATTTTCTTCCATTGGCCGGCGCCGGTGTATCGAATCCAGAGGCCCAGGTTTTTCCAAGCGCCGATCAGATCGTCCAGGCCGTCCCCGTCCAGATCGCCGGTTGCGGTCATCTCGGCCGGCACGTTATGCAACGGCTCCCATTTTCCGCAACCTGAGTTTTGAAAATAGACGCCCTGCTGGTCCCAATTGCCGATAAAATCCTGGGCCGGTGCAAAAATATCGGGCCAGACATTGCGCATGGTGAAATCAACCCAGAAGAGACCAATGTTCCTGGTATAACCGTTGTTGTTAAGGTACAAGGCCAGTTTATTGCCCAGTACGCCGGGTACGTCCCTGAGATTTGCGGCCTCCTTTTTGTACCATTTGTAATCGCTGGGATAACCATATTGAAAGCCCACGCTGCAATCGGTGCAATTTTTATAATAAACCGCAAAACTCCTCATCTCGCTTAGGAAAGAGCTCAAGTCCGTGAATTCCTGGCTGTCGCTGACAAAAATCAAATCGCTGCGATAGGTGAGCGGCAAATAATCATACCACCAGTGCTTCAAGAACAAACGGTATTCGGGTTTATAGGTCTTGATGAGATCGTTCCAGGCTTGGGCTTCGGCGTCGGTTACTTTGCAGCCCGGAATTTTATCCGGGTCGGCGTTGGGATCGGTGTTCCGGTTCCACTCGGCATCCACGCCGAAGCCGATAACGCATTTATATTTTCCGAACTCCTTGTGAACAAGGTTCAGCAACTTATCAACCGGAGCATAGCCCGGTTCAACCTGCAGAAAGACTTTTTGGCCGGTTTCATCGAATTGTTTTAAATACTTGTGATGATCGACCAGGTTCGGGTTGAAATAGATCATGTTCTGGGGATCATCCTGGCCCGCAAATTCCAGGGTCGTGCCGTCTTTGGTTCCATTGGCACGTTCATTACATTTGCTGACGATCCAGATGCCGACCGGCTGGACCTGCGGCGACCCGCCGAAAGAATTTTTCATGGCCGACAAGGCATTGACCCAGGAGCCGGAGGGAGGGAAAGGATGGTCTTTATCGGGTTTAAACAAGGGATTCATTACGCCATAGGATGAAGAGCGCAAGCCGGTCCAGCCTACATTCGGGGCTTGTTGGCTTAAGACCGGCATGCAAAATAAAAACAATGCACCGATAAGAAAAAACCCTATCGACTTCTTTTTTGCTAATTTCATTCGACTGTCTCCTTTTTTAAGTGTATGCCGTTCTTCTTAATTCTATTCATCGATCGAATCCGAATAAAAGGCTAACCCCAACTTACGATTATTTTTTATCCAACAATGTAAACCGAATTATGCAAAAACGACCGGTCTCTGGCGAAAACGATGGAGACAACTTGGCTTGCGTTTCTGCTTTCCTGATTTCGGGGGAAATGCCGGGTTACCCTTTCCTTCGCATCCCTCACATAAAAAATTAATTCTGTTGACAATAGGGGGGGGGTTGCAGCCGCCGCCTCCTCCGCCATGGGGAGCGATTTCTTTTAAGAACAATCGTCATCCATTGCCAAAATCGTTTCATTTCTTCCTCCTTTTTATTGTTTTTTTAATCCCCTTGGTCGCTAATCTTCGACATAAACATCCAAGCTAATCCATATACCAAGAATTAGTCGGTTCACACCCCAACAGTCTCATAACCGGGCACTTCGCTTGTTTCCTCCCGACCTCCAATGCTTCAATTGCGAAAAAAGCGAAGAATCCCTTAAGAAACAAAAAAACCCCTTGGCGCATCAGGCCAAGAGGCTTCATTACCTCGAATATCCTTCTTTAGATATTGGTTAGACTTAATAGCCAGTGTATAAATATATGTCAAGCATAAATTTAATCCGGGAATCCATTTATTTTTACAGAGGGTAGCAACATAATTTTCAGACCTTCCGGATTCAGTTAAGAATATTGAAATTGAATTGCGGGCAACTAATCTTAAGATGAAGGGGAAAACAATCGGGGAATCGTCTGATTTTCAGGTAGAGTCATGGAATCATACAAAAGGATGAGATTAATAAGTTATTGAAATTAGGGACAATGAGGAATTAACCCCAACATTGCATACTTTTTCTACGCTTTTGTCCGTTCGCCCTGAGCTTGTCGAAGGATAAACGGTTTTGATACAACCCTTTATCCTTTTCAGGAATTCAGCAAAAGTGCATTCCTGAAAGGATATTGCAAAAAATTATCAAGAGAGTTTTAACATTGTTTGCTTTTTTTGTTATTCCGACATGTCGAAATCCAACACTATCAACATCTGAAAGTCTCGATTCAGGAACGGATCGTGATGGAGTTGGCCAATTCGACCTTGTTTTTGACGTTCAGTTTGGCATAGATGTTCGATACGTGGGTTTTGACGGTGGGCATGGATATAAACAGTTCAGTGCCGATCTCCTTATAGCTCTTGCCTTTAACCAGCAAACTCAACACCTCCTGCTCCCGGGCGGTGACATTGAACCGAGTCAGCAAATCCGCATTCATTTCGGCTTTTCCCGCAACCAGCAGGCAACGTTTCACATCCTCGGGCAGCATGAACAAACAAAGCACGATACAAATCGCGGAAACAAGGTAAGCCCCTTGATAGGCGAACCGGTCCCAAAAGCCCGTGATCCAGGCGATAACCCCAAACAAGAGATGCACGCACAAAAAGACGATCATGACGATCACCAGCCGTTTCTCGATTTTCCCGCGGTCTTTTACAACAAACGACCGACGATAGATCTTGCCGGCAACAATGAAATAGACGACCGATATAAACAAATAACCGATCGCCGATACATCAGCCCAAAACGTCGCCCCCAATAGATGAAAAAGCAGGACGGTAAAAATTATGACTGCCGTAAGACCCGTAACAATCCGGTTTTTGATTTTTACGTGCGGGACGATTCTTTCCTTATGTATTTTAAAGCTTTTGGCGGTCGCCAAACCGACTAATAGCAGCGCAAAAACCAAATGGCGTGCTTTCCCGAAAATAAAACCATGGAATAAATTCAATTCGTCGGCGGTTATGAAAAAAAGGACGGACAAAAAGGAAAGAGTATGTAAAAGAGTTTCTTTGTATTCGATTCCCTTAAAGTAGCAAACCGTCTGCAGCATCAATCTGGCAACGATCAGCGTATAAGCCAATATCAGCAAAATAGGTATTAATATTTGCATATCTCTGTACTTTCTTATACCGAACCGGTTGTCGGTTAATAACCGGAGGACCAAAATCCGGGCTTCAGGAACGGGTCATGATGTAATTGGCCAATTCGACCTTGTTTTTGACATTCAGTTTATCATAAATAAAGGACGGCTGACTGAAAATAACGACGATCTCGGAATAAATACCGGATGAAAATAAATAGCCGCACGTCAGCACCTCCGCCCATAATATTCGTTCTTTCAGATAAAAAATGCCGACCAGCGCGGCTGTAGCTGTCGATAGAATCAGAACAATCCGGTTTCTGATTTTTACCCGGTTCACCACCCGTTCTTTATGAATATTGAACGGGATAACCGCCGCCAAGCCAATCCATAAAAGCGATGAAACCCATCTCCCTGTTTTTTCAAGAAAAAAATCGTTCAAAAAATGCAATTCCGGCATGGCCGTTGCAGTGATGATCGCTAAAATCGTAATTGTTAAAAGTGAAGTTTCCTTATACCCAATCTTCTTCAAGCAACAAACTATTTGCAGGGTAAAGGTAGCGATTCCCAGCGTATAGGCCAAAATCAATAAAATAAGCGTAAACAAATTTGTAAAACCCCGTTCATCGGATCGCTTAGACGGAACCCGTAATTTTTTCTTGAGAAGGTTTAGCTCTCGAGAGTCCCGCGTTTGTAAGGGGAACTCGCTACTCTTGTGGTTTGGCTATATAATCAAAAAAAAAGCGTATGTCAAATTGAACCCTGCCGGGAACCTCCAGGAAGCGTGATCTTTATCTTAAGGGTTTCAAAATTCGGGAAATGTCCTGAGATACGGCCTCGCTATGAAAATGCTTTGATCTTTTACCGGATTTGCATATAGCCTTGGGATGTGCTAAATTAACCCAATCTTATCCAAAGGAGCCCAATCATTCTTTTTTCCCTTATCCTTAAAGGCATGGGCGTCGGATTCGTGACTTGCGTGCCGCTGGGCGCCGTCGGTCTCTACAGTATCCGCAAGACCCTGCTGGAAGGCCGTCTGGCCGGGCTGGTTTCGGCTTTGGGCGCCTCGACCGTGGACAGCCTCTACTGCGCCATTGCCGGGCTCGGGCTGACCGTTCTTTCCGATCTTTTGCAGGAATCTCAAAACTGGATCCGCATCGGCGGCGGCCTGATTATGATGGTCATAGGCCTGATTATCCTTTTCACGGACCCGCCCGAAAAAAGCGTGAAACCCAAAGGGAGCGGACTGCTCGGCACTTTCCTGACCACCGCCCTGCTGATGCTCACCAACCCCTTGCTGATTTTGGTTTTCACCGCTGCTTTTTCTGCTTTGGGCGTTCATATCGAAGGGCACTACTACCGCACTTTTTCATTGATCCTGGGGGTCTTTATCGGCTCCAGTCTCTGGGCGCCCATCCTGGTATTGAGCACCCGTCTTTTCAAGCAAGGCCCCAATCCTCCCCTTAAATTGATCAACCGCCTCTCCGGCGCCGTTATGGCCGCTTTCGGTTTATTGGTTGTCCTGATCACCCTGCTTTAATGTCTACGGCATATTTTCTTAATCCTATATTATACTTTAGAACTTTATGAACTGGTTTACCCGGACCATGAACCTTGAACCGCAAAAATTAAAATACGATTCATTGATTTATTTCGAAAGGTTATCCGACCTTGACTTCAGGTAAAATCCTTTTTATACTGGGTTACGGATTATGCGAACTTATAACCCGGCCTTTATTCGAAAAGAGAGTCCTATCTTTTATTTTACGATCGTTTTAACGCTGCAGGAGGTATGATAAAATGAAGTGGAAAAACATTCTCTTAATCGGCGCGTTGATTTTATTCTTCAATTTTAGCGGCTTGACTTGGGCCCAAGACAATGCACAGGACAATCCCAATCGTAAAAAATCTTCACCCCAAAGTCAATCCAGCCAAAACACCGTGGTCAATAAAACTCAGAAAGGCCTCGACAAAGCGGTCGTTAAAACCGAGCAAGGGGTTAAAAAAGGCGCTAATAAAACCGGTAATTTTTTTCAAAGAGTCGGAAAAAAAATCAAGAGTTGGTTTGATTGAATGTTTTATTGATCCTAAAAAATCCAGGATCAATAAAACATGAATTCCGGCCAGAGCGCCGGAATAAGTCCGTACGACGGCAAATCGGTTAATTATTTGTTTTCACTTATCGACAACCCGGGATTTCTAAAAATACACTTTATCAACAACAGTTCGTGAGAATCGAATCGTAAAATTCCAAAAGGCTTATTTTTCGAAATCCCCATGTCGATATTTTGGAATAAGAAGCCTAGAGGTGGTTTCATAACCTATTTAAACATGGTCCCTACAGGGCTGGCTGTCGAGGTTATGAAACCGGTTCTAAGCAATCTGAACGCTGACTGCTGCTCGCAGGCGTTTTCCCGGCGGCAAAACCCTCAGCCCTAAACCGTGAAAGTTAAACGCATTGGTGGCTGCCGAAAGCGGTTCCACGGCA
This sequence comes from Desulfobacteraceae bacterium, assembly GCA_003819975.1. The sequence continues at coordinate 1,218 of RPPU01000061.1, read as the reverse complement.
ATGGAACCATGATCCTTGGGAATATAAATTTGCGTATACTTGAAAAACCGCGGGTCCTGGAATAGAAAAATTTTTCTGTTTTTTCCCGCCAGAACGGTCCGGCCGTTTTCCGGGCAAGCCAGGGTCATATCGATCTCCCGATTAGCGACCGACGCGGTTTTGCAAAAATCGAAAGCGCTGTCTTTGGTCTGCCGCAAGTCAAGGGTCGGGATCAGGTCCGGTCCGACTTCCACGTACTGCCGGGCATCGTTCTGCAAGGTCACTTCTTCAAGAAGTCCGCCAAAACTGAAATAAGGGTGCCAGCCCAAAGTCAACGGCGCGGCTTCTGCGCCCGGATTGGTTATTTCAAATGTTAAGCCAAATCCGGCGGCGTTTAAAACATACCGGATTCGCAAGATGACGTCAAAAGGGTATCCCTGAAACCGCGCCGGTTCGATACGATATTCAAGCAGCAATGCACATCCCGCTTGATCCAGGGTCCGCTTGATGGTCGTGAAAGCCTGATCATAAACCAGACCGTGAATAGCCCCGCCATCTTCCGCGCTGTTGGCGGCCAAATGAAAAATACGGTTCTCGTAAATATATTGAGCCCGGGGTATGCGATCGCTGAAAGGAAAGAGCATCCGTCCCCGGAACAAAGGATTACCCGGCAGTTCCCAGTCCGCGTCAAAAGCGAGAAGATCGCGCGGCCCGTTTTTGCCGAGCGCCAACCGATGCACCATGCCGCCCAGGGCCGGGATAATTTCAACCCATTCGCCGGTGGCCTCGTTCCGCAACTGTTCAATCGTAAACCCATTGCGGGTTATTTGTGCGATGGTAAATTCTGACATACGTGCGTATTCCAAAATATCGACAAAAGATATAATATATTTCTAATCGTTATGCTATCGTTACAACAACGCTTGTTAAGCAGTCCTTTGCAGGCCGCGTCTTGCTTGCGGGGTTCCGCATGACGTATCAGGCTTATTTGGATTGCGCGGACACGTCCGCGCTTTGACTTGGCGCGACATGTCGCGCCATTAAAAAGCGGCGTCCTGCCGCCGCACTCCAAGCAGGACGTCTTGCAATAGCCTGTAGATTTTTAAGCTATAGAAAAACCGTCTGCCCGTTGCCATTTATAAACCGAAATACCTATTCTCTTCACTTCATGCCTTTGTGTCACTGGAGTAATTTTAAAGTCTTTTTGAGATTACGCCTTCTGTGTGAAGAACTCTTCAT
>RPPU01000060.1 GCA_003819975.1 Desulfobacteraceae bacterium | reverse complement strand
TTTTTAGACAGGGCGATCGGTTTGTTTCCTTTTCTATTTTCCATCTTAGCCGTCTCAAGCAACCCCTTTAAATCCGGGATCAAGGCGTCATGTTTGACCTGGGGAATGACATAAATCCAGGCGCTCAGCTTTTTATGAAGTTCTTGAGCCTCACTGCGTAATGCTTCCGGGCTCTTGTCTGGCAGGGCAGGAGTTTGAGTGGCTTTGTTTTTGTCGGTCTCTATTTGCTTATTTGCTTTTGCCGGAGGTTCCTGGTAATCCACTTTCAGGATCAGATGGCATTGCTCCTTATCGCAAGTATCGCCCGGGTAAAGAGAGTAGGTCAAGCCGTTAAACAGGCGATAATCAAGACGCTTTGAAAAAGTGGTTTGCGGCGGATTAGCCGGATCGGCCACGTCTTCCAAACGCAAGCTGTAGACGGCTTGCTCCAGGTTTTTCAGGGCCGATTTATCGATCTTGAATGTCGGTTTGCTTCCGGACAATGCCAGTTCTTTGCCTTTTTCAGCCCGTTCAAAAGCATAATACAACTTTTTACCGTCCATACTGAGACAGCGGATGGTTTGGATCTCATCCGGGTCCACTTGGATCAGATCCTGATCCAGCCAGGCCAATGGTTTTTTTTCCAAATAGGTCAAATCTTTATCGATCAGAAAAACAAGGGGATCCCGGTTGAGCATCATATACTGGCCCTGGCCGCTCGTGCCATCAGCCGTATCAGCCTTGTTTTTGCCGATTAGGATCTTATTCAGGACAACACCTTTCTCATCTTTCAATTCGATGCGTACGGCTTTCTGCTCCCTGGCGGCGCCGGTCTCTTGGGGATCTCTCAAGGCCAAGCGGTTCAAAACTTCTGATGTGCTTGTAAAATCGCGGCCGATTTTGGCTTCTTTGAGCCGGCGGATCATTTGGGTGATTTTTTCAAAATCGGCCGGAAAGCGGTAATGGTTCTCGACAACCCAGCGGTCGGCTTGCTTGGCAAGCAGAATGGACGTATCCGCTGTGCGAATTTCAATGGCGGCGATCCGTTCGACGGAGAATTCCTTCAAGAGGGGCTTTCCTAAGTTATTTTCACGAGCCCGGGATTGGAGGGTTTGGCGGAGCAGGATTCCGGCTCCGGCCAGGATCACCAAAATCCCGAGCAGAATAGCGAGTGTTTTGGTTTTCATTTTTTTCTTGTCTTTCTTTGGCGATAAACGCCGTAAACAATGCCGGCCGCGGCTACCAGCAGCGGCATTAGAAAAATATTGACGATTTTCAGCTTGGCGCCGAGCCTCTCAATATCGGCGCGTAAATTTTTTCGTACTTCTTTCAGCTCCAGGTTGATCTGGCGGCGTTCTTCCTTAAAGTGCTGAATTTCCGTTTCCTGTTCGGGACTCAAAAGGGTTTTTTGCGAAGCGCTTTTTTGCTGTTCCAGTTGGTGTAATTTTCGATTAGTCAGTTCGGCTTTTTCAACCAGTTCTTTTTCTTTAACAAGCCAGCGGATCTGGGCTTGGCGTTCCAGTTCCCGAACCACGGTGAAAGGCCGTTCAAAAGAGCCGCGCGAGCGCAGGTTGATCAAAGATGCGCTGCCGCTTAAGGTCTCGCAGGCATTGGCCACAAAATTCAGGTTGTCGTTGAAGACATTGGCATTCACGGAGCCCAGGAAGCGGCTTTTCTGGACATAGAAAGGATCGGCCAAAAAATCGGCATCGGCTACGACGATGACCGTGGCGCTTTCTTTGGCCTCGGTCAAGTGCGGCGCATTAGCCGGGGAAGATTGATTTGCTTGAGGTTTGCCGTCCTGGGGCCGACCCTCGGAGAAAGCAGTTTTAAATTTGCCGTGTACGCGCACAGCCAGGTTCAGGCGTTTGCCTGCGGGTGTGAATTCCCGGCGCACGGCCATGGTGCCGAAGCTGGCCACATAACTTTGCATTAAAGCGGCGTTTTCGCTGGATTGGATCAGCGGTTCAAATAAGTAGTCATTGCCTTCCGATTTTTTCAAAGCGCCGGCCAGGGGGAAAAGCATGCTTTTCAATTGCGAACTCACAATATCGGTCTTGTTGAAAAATGGGCTGCGGACCGATATCCAGACCGGGCTGTCCTCAGGCAGACCATTGCCGCCGCGGATCCGCGTGAATTGGTCCAGATCGGCCACGATCTTAGTCGAATCCAAGTTAAGCCCCCAGGCTTTTAAAAGCTTTTCAAAAGAGGAGTGAGCCGGAGCCATCATTGGTTGTTGGGTTTGGAGGGATTCGATCAGACAGAAGGGGTCCACGAACGCCAGAACTTTACCGCCGGCCAATACATATTGATCAATGGCGTATTGCAGTTGGGGATTCAGTTCTTTGGGATGCAGGATCAGCAACAGGTCGGGAGCCGGATCCAATTTGCTTTCGCTCGGATCAATGGGCCGCACCGTATAGGTTTTTTTGAGTTCGGAGATGAAATACCAGGGCTCCTGGCCTTGCGGGGCATCCCCCATCATGGGGTTGGGAAAAGCGCCGAAAACAGGCAAGGAAGTAATGACGGCGATTTGTTTTTTTTGGGCCGATTGCAGGCGTTGGATGATGCGGGTGATATCGTACTCCAGTAATTTTTCACGGCTCGGGTCCAGAACCTCGATTTTTTCCTCCTGGTCCAGGGCCTGAAAGACCAGGCCGGCATAGATCCGTTCGCCGGCCGGAGTCGGCACCGGGCGAACGCCGTAACGCTGGGCCCATTCTTCTTCATCCGAATCGGGCTTGGGGTCGTAGGTTTCGATTTTGATCTTGCCGCGGCCGGCTCTTTCATATTCGGAGAGAAAATCGAGCACTTGTTGAGCGTAAACCTTGAGATCGGCCGGTAGATTGGCTTGGCTGCGGCTGTAGAAAAATTTAACGGCCACGGGCTGTTCCATTTTATGCAAAATTTCTTTGGTTCCTTTGGAAAGGCTATAAAGACGGTCTTCGGTCAGATCCAAACGGATATTCGTATAGGAGAGAAATACATTCAGAAGAACGATAATGACCAGCAGGATTGCCGTGCCGAGGGCGGACAGCAAAATTTTATTTAAATAGCGACCTCTATTGGTTGCCATGGTATGCCTCCCTTAAGCCGCTTTGCGGTTTTGTAAAATAATGCCGTTCAGGAACAGCATTAAAAAGATGACGGATAAGAAGTAAACCACATCGCGTAGATCGATGACGCCCCGATAAATAGAGCCGAAATGGGTCATGAAACTGAAGCCGGCGATCAGCCGGATGAGCCAAAGCGGCGCCAACCCGGAAAGGGCGGCCATGACTTCATCCATGCCGATCAAGACCAGGAACAGGCAAATGACCGCGGAGACGATGAAAGCAATCACCTGATTGCGGGTGAGCGCAGAGGTCATGAGCCCGATGCTCAGATAGGCTCCGGCCATTAGGAAACCGCCGAAATAAGCGGCGAACAGAGCGCCCAGGTCCGGATCGCCCAAGTAAGTGACCGTGAAGATCAATGGAGCAGTCAGCGCAAGAGCCAGGCCCATAAACAGCCAGGAGGCCAGAAATTTACCCAGAATGGTTTCCGTCAAGGTAACGGGCAGGGTCATGATCAGTTCAATGGTGCCGGTGCGACGTTCTTCGGCCCAAAGGCGCATGGTCACGGCCGGGATGAGAAAAATAAAGAGCCAGGGCAGGTATTTAAAAAAAGAGTCCAGATTGGCCTGCCGACGGATATAAAATTCGCCGAATTGAAAGGCAAAGTATCCGCTTAAGGCCAGAAAAATAAAGATAAACACATAGGCAACGGGCGACTCGAAATAGCCTTTCAGTTCCCTTTTGACGATGGTTAAAATAGTTCTTAAAAACCTTTGCATTTTTTCCTCTCCTATAAGGATTGGGTGGTGATCATCCGGAAGACTTCATCCAGCCGGCCTTCTTCAATATATATTTTTTCAACGGGTTTGCCTTTGACCATAAAATGACGAATGATTTTTTCCGTTAAGCGTTCGTCCGATTTTTTGGGAAAGGCCCGGATCGTGACGAATTCAGGTCCTTCACTCACAATCGCAGCCCGGTCCACGCCCGGGATCTCTTCTGTTTCCTTAAGCCAAACCCCTTCGCCGATTTTCGGCAGGGTAAAACAGATTGCGCCGTGCAAACCGGACCGGGTTTTGAGTGCGGCCGGGGTCTCGTCGGCCACAATCCGGCCTTGGGCGATAATCAGGACTCGGGTGCAAATCGTATCGACTTCTTCGAGGTTATGCGTGGAAAGGATAATGGTTTTATTCTGAGCCATGGTGCGGATCATATCGCGCACTTCATGTTTTTGGTTGGGGTCCAGGCCGTCGGTCGGTTCATCCATGATCAGGTATTCGGGGTCGTGCAAAATACTTTGGGCAAAACAGACCCTTTGTTTAAAGCCCTTGGAGAGAGTATGGATGGCCTGGAAACGCACCTCCAGCAGATTGCAGCGCTCCAGGGTTCGGATGACCTGTTGTTTTTTATTTTGCCCCCGGAAACCGCGGATTTCGGCGATGAAGTCGAGAAAACCATTGACCGTCATGTCCGGATAGGTCGGAGCATTTTCAGGCAAATAACCGATTTTTTGACGCGCGGCTAATGAAGATTCCAGAACGTCATGACCGCCGACCAGGGCGGTTCCGGAAGTGGGTACCAAAAAACCGGTGATCATGCGCATGGTCGTGGATTTGCCGGCCGCATTGGGGCCTAAAACCCCCAAAATTTCTCCCTTCCCGACCGTAAAGGAGATATCGTCCACTGCCGTTTTGCGGCCAAAGATTTTTGTTAAATGTTTTGCTTCAATCATATTTTTGTACCGATAACTTAAAGGTTTAAAAAACGATGAGTTGGAACCTGTTCCTCAGGGAAAACCACCGATTGAAAACAATGTAGTTTATCCGTAATTTAGATGTTGTCAAGTCTGTTTTGAGGATGACATTTTATCAAGTGTTATCCTTATTTTTCAGTTTTTTTGATTGGGGTCATTTTTTGAAAGGCTTGACAAGGGATTCGGGTTTCTGGAATGATCCGGAAACGGTTGTGGAACCTATGTCGTTTTTCAGGGCAGTCAGCCGGGTAGAGGCGACCCGGCTCCGTAGAGACGATTTTATGTCTCTACACTGGTTGACCTTACTCATGGAGAAAATATGCGCGATCAAATCAAGAGACTTGAAGAATTATCCCGGGCTTTGGACCCGAATGCCGCGGAACGCGGGCAATGGCTGCAAAAAGTGGTTCAATATACGGATTCGTTTCTGGAACAGCTCAAGAGCGTGCCGGTTTATCGCTCCAATCCGGAGGCGGGTCCGGGTTTGTTCGATGCACCTATATCCGAAGATCCCCTGGATATGGATCGGGTACTGGGTTTAATCCGGGACAACATAGATGCAGCCGGGGTCCATGTGGGCTCCGGAGGCTGGTTGGCTTATATCCCGGGCAGCGGTCTTTATGCGTCAGCATTGGCCGATTATATCGCGGCCATTACCAACCGCTATCCCACGATTTATTTTGCTTCGCCCGGCGCGGTTTCCATGGATCGGTTGCTTCTGGCTTGGATGGCGGAATGGATCGGGTATCCCAAGGAATCGGCCGGCGATATGACCTCGGGCGGCAGCATTTCCAACTTGATCGGTATTGTAACGGCACGGGATGCTCAGGGTTTGCAAGCCAAGGATTTTTCAAAAGCAGTTGTTTATCTCAGTCAACAGACCCATCATTCCGTGGATAAGGCGTTGCGCATTGCCGGCTTGGGCGAAGCAATCAAGCGTCAAGTGCCTTTGGACGAGCGTTATCGCATGAACCCGGCCGCGCTGGAACGGGAAATTCTGCGCGATAAAAAAGCCGGATTGATTCCCTGGCTGATTATCTCTTCAGCCGGCACCACGGATACGGGCGCGGTGGATCCCCTGGCGGCCATGGCTGAGATCGCCCGGGCGCATAAACTCTGGCTGCATGTGGACGGAGCTTATGGCGCGGCTTTTGCGCTCTGCGCCGAAGGCCGGAAAGTGTTGCAAGGCATCGAACGCTCCGATTCGGTGGTCATGGATCCGCACAAAGGTCTGTTTATCCCTTTCGGCAGCGGCATGGTGCTGATTCGGGACGGCCGGAAACTTTTGAAATCGTTTTATTATGAAGCTGCTTATCTGCAGGATAGTGAGGTTTTGGCTTCGCCGGACGAGGTGTCGCCTTGCGATCTTTCACCGGAATTGACCCGCCATTTCCGGGCGCTGCGCTTGTGGTTGCCGCTTAAGTTGATCGGGCTCGCCCCTTTCCGGGCTGCTCTGGAAGAAAAAATGCTTCTCGCGCGTTATTTTCATGGACGTCTGCGGGAACTGGATGGTTTTTGGGTCGGACCGGAACCCGATCTCTCCATCGTGGTTTTCCGTTATATCCCGAAGCACGGGAATGTTGATGCGTTCAACCAACGTCTGGCCAAGGCGGTCCAGGAAGACGGCCGGGTCTTTATTTCTTCCACCCTGATTGACGGCAAATTCACCCTGCGCATGGCGGCCCTCAATTTCCGCACGCACCTGGACCGCATGGATTTGCTGATTCAAGTGCTGCGGGAAAAAGTGAAGGAGATTGAAAAAGAGTAAAGAGAATCGTGAAACGTGAATCGTGAAAAGTAAAATGGAAGAAGAAATCTCGTTTCACATTTCACGTTTGAAGCTTCACGCTTCCAATAACCCATAACCCGCTCAACCCGCAACGGAACAACGCAACCACTTCCTGTTCCAACTTTTGAGTCCAACAGCCTAAAACCCTAGAGCCTAAAACCCTGCAGCCCATTCCCCTTTCTTTCCATGACAAACAACGCCGCGTGATTGGAAGTGAAAACCGGCGGATCGTTTTTTACGATGCGGGCCAGGGTTGGTTCTTTTTTGAACTCGCGGTTCAGGAAAGTGCGCACGTCGCGTCGGCCCCAACCCTGAGGATGAGTAAAGTCCGTATATAAAGGCAGATCGCCTTCGTAGAACGGCTGGGTCTCCAGAGTGTCGGTTTCAATAGAGTGGAAAGGCATATTGAAAATCGCGATATTCAGAAAATCAATGGCAGCACTGTGCTTGACCGCGAATTCCTTGGTGCGGCGAGCTTGATCGAGATTTTCGTGTTGCGTGCCGAAGAGCAAGTACACATAAGTCGCTATACCGGCTTTTTTAAGGTTCCGCAGAATGAGTTCGGCCGTTTCAACGGTATGGCCTTTGTGCATGCGGTCGAGCACGGCTTGGTCCCCCGATTCCAGACCCAGTTTTAACAGGACGCAGCCGGATTTTTTTAAGCCCAAGCAGAAGTTCGGGTCGGTCAGATGATCGGTACAACGGGCAAAACCGTACCAGGGCACGCCGGGCGGTTCAAGGATCAACGTTTGCAGCAGACTAGGGCTGAGGGCATTGTCGGTAAAATGAATCAAGCCGGGCCGGTATTGCGCGCAAAGGGTTTTTAAATCGCGGATAACGGTTGGCGCCGGGATCGGCATATAAGGATTAGCCTCGGTCCGTTCCGGGCAAAAGGTGCATTGACTCCAATAACAACCCGATGAAGCACTATAGGGCAGGATCAAACCGGGCGAAAAATAGTTCCGGAGCGGGAAGCCGGCATAGTCGGGGATAAAATTCGTTGCGGGCTGTTCGATGCCCAACAGGTGCAGGAGCGGCTCTTCACCCGGGCCGCGGACCATTTCATCCACCAAGCCTTTGAAAGGGTTGTCCCAACCGGGCCGGTGCATCCAGGAGGTGACCAGACCGCCGCCCAGTATGATTTTAGTTTCGGGAAAAGTCTGTTTGATAAAACCGATCATGGCAAAAGTACAGAGGGCTTGGCTGAGAAAGTTGATGGAAAAACCGATCCAAAGCGGTTTTTTCTCGGCGATCAACGCAGACAGACGTTCGGAAAAATAGGGATAAAAAGGATTTTTATCCGGAACCTGAAAGGAGGCCATGAGGTCTTCCGTGTTCAGGGGCGAGAGCCGGTCATCCTGATAATTGGCAAGCCCGATGTGAAAGCCGTCATAGTCTCCGGCTTTTTCAAGAACGCGTCCCAGATCCCGCACGGCCCGGCTGTAGCGGTCCGGATTTCGATAAGTCCGCCAGTCCCGCAAAGTATCTTGATTGCGATCCACATTGCGCAGGGCACGCCTGGTCCAGGTGTCGTCGGCCGGAGTTGATTTTTTCAAAAGATATAGCAGGCCTTCCAGGTTGGCATCCAGAACAACAAAGGGGTAGTCGCGCGCCCCGAGGGCTCCCGCAAGCCGGGCCAGGCCGGCAGGCGGTTCACTGGGTTTGGAAACTGGAGGATGGATGAGAAAAATCATTGGCTTTCAGACGACAGGATTCAATAAATCCGGGTGTTTTTGTTTTAGCCAAACAGTAACATCTGCTTTCAATTCATTTTCATTTCCAATGATAAAGAGTTTAGGAGCATTCAATACGGAATCCAGAAAATGATCTTTATCCTGTTTGCGTTTTGAGAATTCTTCTTGAGTAAAGATATGGGGATTGATTTCCCGTCGAATTTGATCAGACACGCCTAAAAGGAGATCGGTCAATTTTCTTAAAGTAATGTTGCCGATAATCATCAAATCCAAATCACTATTTGCCTTTTCATTGGATTGGGCGATGGAGCCAAATATAAAAGCAAATTTTATGTCAGAATAGTTTTCAAGAGATTGTTTTAATCTATCTGTGAGCCCATTGGTTTTAAGGACGATATTGCGTATTTCAGAGAAAAGAGGGTGATCTTCATTAGCTTGATAATAAACGCGATTCCCGTCTTTCCGTTTTGTTAATAGAGTAAGTCTCGATAGTTTTGTCAACTCTTGTTGAACCGTTCGGGAGGAAAAGCCTGATAAGCGTGTGATTTCCCTCATATGAAGCTCTTTGCTGGATAACCCAAAGAAAACTCTAAAGATTTCGGCTCTGATTTTTGAAGATAATATTTCGGATAAGATGCTCCTATTGGATGCTTATACCACACAATTGGGTGCTATTTCCACACAAAAATAGATAATTTTTTAGTTTTCTCATAAGCTGGATGTACCTGAAAATGGAAAGTGAATTTATTTCAAGCCGTTAAGACTGGCTGAAAATCAAGAAATGCTCGCGCAAAGGACGTAATTTCAGAAGATTTTGAATTTATTCCAGTGGCGCCAAGCCCCCAAGGGTCTATATTTTTCGTGATTCCGGTAAGGGTGTAGTCGGAATTCCACACTTTAAAATCATCGTTTGCGCATCACTAAATTTTGTCTTGAAGCTATTGACAATATACCCATAATAGGTATATGCTTTCATATGCCCTGGACGATCACTATAAAACGGGATGTTCAAAAACAGCTTGAAAAGCTGCCGCAGCTAATAAGGGAAATTTTATTTACGCTCTTATTGGAACTTGAGCAGGATGGCCCGGTTCGCGGTAATTGGTCGAATTACGGCAAGCTTTCTAAAAATCGGCATCATTGCCATTTGAAGAAAGGGAAACCTACTTTTGTAATTGTCTGGGAAGTAAAAGATAAAAACCGCAAGATAGTAGAGGTGACCTATGTTGGAACTCATGAAAAAGCCCCATATTAAAGATATTCATGAAGCTCATTTTATCGGTCCGGTTAAAAAAATTCGAGAACTTGTTGTGATAGCAAAAACGCTTGGCCTTAAGGACTTGTCCGATTCGGTCCCCTGGAAGGACGCTTTCCCGGAGTTTAAGGACGAGCCTAATTCGGCGGTGGCTCTGCGAGGAGCCAGGGCAAAGGAAGGACTGACCCAAAAGGAACTCGCCGAATTAACCGGTATTCCGCAGGGCCACATTTCCGATATGGAGAATGGTAAACGTTCGATCGGTAAAGTGAGAGCAAAAAGGCTGGGAGAGGTGTTGAAGATCAGCTATAAAGTTTTCCTGTAGAAAAAGTCGCGGTTTATTCCTGTTTTATCCTTTGAATTTATTTGCTGAAGAAGCAACCGAACTTGATCAATTATGAAAAAGCAAAAGCGAAAACTAACCGCCAAAGAGAAGGCGGATAAGAAGCAGCGCCGGAAAGAATATATGACCGTTTTTATCAACGGCAAACAAAAGCGAGTCAAGCGCCCGCCGACCATCGATGGTATGGATGTCGATGAATTCATCCGCGGAAATGCGGATGACCTCTGGTATCATCAGAATGAGATGTGGGAATGTATAGGTGCAGATAATAAGGATGATGAATCATGAGTTTTTGACAATCAAACGTTTTAACCGCAGGGTTACAAGGATTTAAGATTTTTAGGAATGATCATTTTCCAATGTGGTTTCCAATCCGCTGCAATATGCTGCAATTCCTGCAAGATTATTTACGGTTTCAAGATTGGAGGTGTCATATGTCAATAGCGATAAGGATATCCGATCCTCTAGCCAAAAAAGCAAGAGTTCGTTCCCGGGCTTTCCATCGGTCAATAGCGGGTCAAATTGAACACTGGGCAAAAATGGGCGAGATACTTGAAGACAATCCGGATCTTTCTTTTGCATTTGTCCAAGAGATTCTCGTGGGCCGTGAGCAGGCTAAGGCCGGGGAATTAACCCCCTATGAATAGGTTATCAAGCTTAACAACTTTAAGACTATCCCGTGGCCTGTCCAAAGAGACTAAGGATGGATCAATTTTACACTTGGAAAATAGGTTCGGTACCTGGAAACATCTCGCGTAATCAGTTCTAATTGAAGAACTGCGGCTTGGGCGCCTATATAAAAATCCGGCAATGGATTTGTTTTTATCCCTTTCTTTTTTTTGTACTTAAGATAAACCTTTCCGGCCAAAAATAAGGCCTCTTTGGGAATCTCAAGCATCTGAAAGCCGGCTTTGGCGATGGCGGACTCCAAATCCTCAATTAATAAAAAACCAATGGAGACTTCGGAATAGATTATTGGATTAATATACAGTGTGGTTTGTTGACTATACTTTTCCAGTGTAGTTTCGGACCAATCCGCCCAAAGAGGGTCATCTTGGAAAATATCCAGAATAATATTCGAATCAACCAAAACGCCATTCATTTTTCAGCTCGGGTTAAAGCCATAATCTCATTTGTCGTCATTTTCACGGTCGCGATTCCACGCAGTTTTTGAAATTTACGCGATTTAGTGTTTCCGGTCTTTCCTTTGACTAAATAGACCCGCCCTTTTTCTTCAATAAAATCGACTTCAACTGCAGGCGTGATGCCCAGTTTTTTCCGAATAGGTTGAGGGATCGTTACTTGTCCTTTGGTCGTGACGCGCATGCGGGCACCTCCGGTTAGATGTAATACCCATAATGGTATTACTTTTAAAAGGTCACGTCAATTCATTTTAATTTATTACAACTCAGATTCGCTGACATGTCACCTGATCACCCTGAGCCTTTCGACAAGCTCAGGGTGAACGAAAAATAGAAACGAAATATCAAGTGTGAGGGGTTGCGTCTTCTTTTCTTGTTGGGGGTATTTACACAATCCCGTCTTCGTTCAAGGGTTTGTTCTCCAGTATGCGTTCGGGCCTGAAGATGGAAAGGTCCAAAACCGGTTTCCGGCCCAGAATCAGTTCCGCAAGATAACGGCCCACGGCCGGGGCTTGTTGCAGGCCATGACCGGAAAAACCATTGGCCAAGTAAAAGCCTTTAAGCTCGGGCCATTCGCCCAAAATGGCGTTTTGGTCCAGGCGGTTCATGGCATAGAGTCCGGCCCAGCCCCGCATCAGCTTGAGGGTGTCAAAAGCGGGCACAAACTCGGCCAATTCGGGCCAGAGCAGTTCGGTAAAGCGCTTATCGTCCCAGGAAAAATCATAACCGACCGGGTCTTCATCCAAAGATTTACCCAAAAGGATCAGGCCGCCGGTCTCGGTACGGAAGTAGAGGCCGGAAGGCAGGATGGTGAGAGGCAAGGGCCCTTCCGGTTTGACGGCCGGAATAAGGGTAAAGACCTGGCGTTTGACCGGGTCAATGGGCAAGCTCACCTGGGCGGTCTTGGCCACATCCGCGGCCCAGGCGCCGGCGCAATTGATCACGATAGGCCCGCTTAAGCGTTCGCCCGAAGCCAGTTCAACGCCGCTCACTTGTTTACTCTGTTTCAAGATCTTGGTGACATCGCCTTTGATAAACGAAACGCCCTGGGATTTGGCTTTGGCTTTATAACCCATGAGCACGGCATAGGCATCGAGGTGCCCGTCCTGGGGTCCGAATGTGCCGCCGAGTAAGCCCGTGGGATCATAAAGAGGATAGGTTTTTTTGATGGTTTCGTTGGACCACCATTCAATCGGGCAGCCCAGGTCTTGCTGCATTTTAAAAGCCTTACGGGCCGCGGTCTCTCCCGCAGCATTCACCAAGAAGAGATTCCCTTCGCGGTGAAAGCCGATCTCGGGCCGATCGTCATGAACCTGCATTTCCTCGCCGAATTTTTCCAAGCGTTCAAAGGCATATAGGGAGACCTGAACATTTTGTTTTAAGCTGAACTGGATGCGGATATTGGCCATGGAAAGAGTACTGGAGGCATAGGTATAGGTCGGGTCACGCTCGATCACGGCCATTTTCAGTTTTTGATCAAAATGGCTTAGGTAATAGGCAATGGCGCAACCCATAATTCCGCCACCGACAATAATGACATCATAAGAATCAGAATGCATTGCAGAGAGTCCTTTCATTTTTAAGATAAGGGATATTCTTTGCTAAATTATAACGGCATGTTATAATTTCATCCTATTAATTGATACGCTTTTTAAATTAAATATTGAACCAAAAAATGAGGCTTAATTTATGAATGCATATAAAAAAGCCCTTTTAAGGCCCATCTTACCGATTTTATTATTTTTTTTGATAGCTCCAGTTATAGCCGCAGCCGGCCCCATTGAATTAAAATTCAATTATTCCATGCCCAAAAATGTTCCCTTAGTCCCACCCGCCAATGGCTGGCATTGGTTCGCAGCCGAATTAGAAAAACAAAGCCACGGTCGAGTTAAGATTATCATGTATCCTAATGAAGAACTTTTTAAGATTGATCATGCGGTCAACGGCATTAAACTGCATCTGGCTGATATCACGAATATCAGTATGAAAATTGAAGA
>RPPU01000059.1 GCA_003819975.1 Desulfobacteraceae bacterium | reverse complement strand
TTATTAATTACTAATTATTAATTCCTAATTGCCCGCTTTCGCGTTTCGCGGCATCAAGTCATGCCCCCATCCATGACCAGCACCTGCCCCGTCATATACCCGGCTTTTTCAGAAGCTAGGAAAAGAGCGCCGAAGGCAACCTCTGCGGTTTCTCCGAATTTCGCCATCGGAATCAACGAGAGCAACTCCTCGCGCGTCTTGGCCGGCAACTCCTCGGTCAACGGCGTCCGGATTACGCCCGGACAAAGTGCATTGACCGTAATGCCCAACCGCGCCACCTCCCGGGCCAGGGACTTGGTAAAGGAAATAATCCCGCCCTTGGAAGCCGCATAATTGGTTTGACCCGGCCGGCCCGTGAGCGCGCTCGGCGAAGTCATATTAATAATCCGACCGAAACGCCGGCCGATCATGCTCTTTAATATGGTCTTGGAACACAGATAAGTCGCCTTCAGGTTGGTATCCAAAACCTGGTCCCACTCTGCTTCATCCAGAAACAACAGCATCTTGTCCTTGATAATGCCGGCATTGTTGACCAAGACATCCACGTGCTCCCAGGCACTTAAAACCCTGCTAACCATGTCCGTAACCTGATCGCTCCGGCTCACATCCGCCTTGATCAGCAGATATTTGGCGCCCAATTCCTTTAATTCCTTTTCCATTTGAGCGCTGCCGGCCTCATCGCTATGATAATTGATCGCCACCCAGGCCCCTTCTTGGGCAAAAGCCAGGGCCATGGCTTTGCCCAGGCCCTTGGTACTGCCGGTGATTAGGACACGCTTATCTCTGAATTGCATGCAATGACCTCAATCCATTTATTTAATGACCTGATCTTATTGGTAAATCTTTTAAAAGGCAACTTACAAAAAATGATAAAAATATCTATAGCAAATAATTTGTCAAGAAATAATTATTTCAACGATTTTAGCAGGTTAAGCAAGGTTAAAAGCGATGAAATAGGCTGCATGCAGGGGAAAGTCGGAAAAAATTTTAATGGTACCGTGATCTTGTTTTATAAAAAAATCAAAAAAAAGAGAGTGATAGCGAATCACCCTTGAAGAATCGCGGTGCTAATTTTATTCAGCACCGCGATGACGTCGGAGATTCAAGCATGCGGCATGATTTTTATAAAACACTCTAACTCCAACCGCATTCATAAAGTCCGGCAGCTACGGTTTTTGAATATAGCCGTATTTATTAAAAACTGAATTTGTTTGCACGTTTCCTACTCGCGTTAAATTTTCGGAAAAAAATCCGATATCGCTATGCACCGGCTCAATGACTATTTTCCCGGTTGTATCGATAAATCCATATCTATAAGCAAAATTTTTGGTGACGCGGATTTGCGCCAAGCCATTCTTGAAATCTCCGTCAGGCTTCCCTATCGGCAAAATATATTCATTGCCTTGAATGGCCAATTCACCTTTTTTATTAATGTATCCGAAAACTTGTTTATTATCCTGATACATTTCCACCCTTGCAAACCCCTCATGGAAATTCGAGACATTTTTGAATTGAGGTTTAATAACGATGTTTCCCGCTTTATCAAAAAAACCATAAACCCCATTTGCCTGGAATCGCAACATTCCCTCCATAAACTTTTTTTGTTCCGCATAATTCGTATCAAAATCACGCGGGATGGTTTTCAGTACTTTCCCTTTGTTATTAATAATGTCATAGGGTAATTCATTGGCAAGTAAAAATCGTGACTTTTTCGGAGACACATCCTTTTTAACCAAAGCCACACCATCGCTAAAGTCATGTGCTTCTAAAAACTGGGGTGTAATGACGAAATTGCCGCGAATATCGATATAACCGTAGAACGTTTCCGAACGTGTATAACCTGGGAGTTTTTGAACAATATAGATGCCTGCTACTGCCAGCCCGTCGCTGAATCCCCGAGCTTTGATTATTTTTTTATTGTTGATCGCAACTTTTCCCTTCGTATCGATAAATACCGGGCCATAGCCTTCATGCATGATCAACGCCCGTCCGTTATGAAAATCACTCAGTGCCGGGACCTGTTCTGAGTCAGCCCAGCCAAATATAAATTTATCGACCTTAAAGTCGGCCTGATAGATCAATTCGCCTTTTTTATCAATATAACCGACTCGCCCATTACCCCATTCATCCCGAAAAAAAACCGCGGCAAGACCTTCCGAAAAATCTCTTGCCAAAAGATATTTGCATGGGATCACAATCTGGCCGGTGGTATCGATATACCCGAATAACATTTGATTTGTATCCTTTGGATTGATCATTCCGATCCGAGCGAATCCTTCATGAAAATCGGAAGCAAGGTCATATTGCGGTTTAATGACAAAATTGATATTTGCTTCCGATTGGCCCAAACACATGAACGTGATGAATAAGAGGCATAAATAAAAAACAAGCAGGGTTTTCTTCATATAAGTCTCCTTTCGATTTACAAGGGGTCGCCCAGTAGATTGCGGCAATCATGCCTGTATCCAACTGGAACGGCGGTTTTCATCTTAATTGTTTTTAGGTTGAGGATACATAGCCGTCGAGAAACAGCCCATGTCCAGTTTTTTAACAAAGTTTGCCGTAAGACACAACAAATTCCGTCAAAATCTTGCAAAGATATTGTCATCTTAACCAAAGTATGTTTAAAACGGGCCTTATGCAAGACCAAATCTTCATAACCGACGGCCATTGGCGCAAGACCCTGGCGGCCGTACGCAGCCTGGGGCAAAAAGGCCTGGCAATCACCGTGGGCGAAAGCACGCGCGTATCCGCTTCGCTTTTTTCGCGCTATTGTAACCGGGCCGCGATTTATCCCTCACCCCTGCTCCAGCCCGATGATTTTATGGACTGGCTGCGCCGCGCCCTTGCGCGCGACCCTTATCGCCTGATCCTCACCATGGAAGACGAGACCCAGGAGTTGGTCAGCCGCCATCATGCCGATTTTTCGCGCCTGACTTACCTGCCTTTTTTGCCTTATGCCCGGATTGAACAAGCCCAGCGCAAAGATCTCGTGATTAAACTGGCTCAAAAATTGGGGATTCCGACTCCGCGGACTTGGTTCGTCGATGACTTGTCCCAATTGGACCAGCTCAAAAACCGGCTCCCTTATCCGGTGGTCATTAAACCCCGCATGGGTTCGGGCGCCCTGGGCGTGAACTATATTAATGACCCCCAAAAACTGATTTCTGCATATCAACGCATCCATCAAACCTTTGCCTTTCCCATGATCCAGGAACAAATTCCGCGACAGGGACCCGGCTTGGGCGCCTCTTTTCTTTTTGATGAAAAGAGCCGGGTCAAGGCCAGTTTTATGCACCAACGTTTGCGCGAATATCCCTTAAGCGGCGGGGCCAGTACTTTGCGGATCAGCATTAAAAACGATCAAATCCGCGAAATGGGTCAAAGCCTTTTAAAAGCCCTGAATTGGTTTGGGGTCGCCATGGTGGAATTCAAATTAGACCCCCGGGACAACCAGCCCAAACTCATGGAAATCAATCCCCGCTTTTGGGGTTCCCTGGCGCTGGCCGTGGCCGCGGGCGTCGACTTTCCCCACCTGGTTTACCGTCTGGCCTGCGGCGAAGATTTCAAGCCCGTGGAGCATTACAAAATCGGCCAACAATGCCGCTGGCTTTTGCCCGGAGACCTGCTGCACTTTGTCTACAACCCGGACCGCTGGAAACTTAAGCCCTCCTTTTTCCGTTTTTTCGATCCGGATCTGTGCTATGATATTCTTTCCTGGGACGACCCTCTGCCGACCCTGGGTACGGTTTTGACGCCGTTGACGTTTCTTTATGACCCCGATATGAAATTACGAATGAAAAAAAGGAAACATCTCCAAGAAAGGCAAATACCATGAAAATTCTTGTTGTCGGCGGTGCCGGCTATATCGGCAGCCATGTGGTCCTGGACCTTTTGGAACGCAAGGAAGAAGTGACGGTTTACGACAACCTCTCGACCGGAACCGAAAAAAACCTATTCCCCGAAGCCCGATTCGTCAAGGGCGACATTTTGGATTCCGGCCGTTTGAAAAAAACATTGCAAGCCGGTTTTGACGCCGTGTTCCACTTTGCTGCCCTGAAAGCGGCCGGCGATTCCATGACCGCCATCGAAAAGTACTGTCTCAACAACATCAGCGGCACCATCAACCTGCTCAATGCCGCCTGTGAATGCGGCGTGCCCAATTTTATTTTTTCCTCCAGCGCGGCCATCTACGGCGAGCCGGTTTATGTGCCGATCGACGAAAAACACCCCCTGGAACCGGTCAATGTGTACGGCTTTACCAAACTGGAAATCGAACGCCTCCTGCCCTGGTATCACCGGGTCAAAGGCCTGCGCTACGCCTGCCTGCGCTACTTCAACGCCGCCGGGTTCGACACCCGCGGCCGCATCACGGGCCTTGAAAAAACCGTGACCAATCTGTTGCCCGTCTTGATGGAAGTCGCCGCCGGCATGCGCCCTGCGGTCCAAGTCTTTGGCACGGATTACCCGACCCGCGACGGCACCGGCTTACGCGACTACATCCATGTGACCGATCTTTCGGATGCCCATCTCAAAGCCCTGGATTATATCCGCGCAAACAAGCAAAACCTGGCCGTCAATCTGGGCAGCGAGAACGGCATTACGGTTAAGGAAATGCTGGAAGCCGCCCGCCGCATTACGGGCCGGCCGATTCCGGCCGAAATAGTGGGAAGAAGACCGGGCGATCCCGCGGCCGTGACCGCTTCTTCGGCTGCGGCCAAACAGATCCTGAGCTGGGAAGCACGCCACAGCGACCTTGAAACCCTTGTCCGTACTACCTGGGAAGCGTATAAACAGTATTGCCGATAATGGCGCTTCTCTTTTCCACGCGTCCAAGGCTTTTCAATCTAGTTTTGCTCTTCTTCTTCCGCCATCTGCAATACTTGATCGAATACAGGATCTTTGCCTTCCATGAGATCCTCGATCGTCGGCCAAATCACGATGTCCGGATACAACGTCGGTTCCTGGTCTTTGGACGCATCCGGGCGATAGAACATCTTGAACGAAACACTGGCGGACAATTTCGATTCAGGCAGATCGAATATCAGCCTGTCGCCGAATGAAGTGGGTTGTTGACTGATCGGTTGGCCAATCAATAATGCCAGGCGGTTATCCCGCATGGTTACGGCAAAATCCGAGGCTGAGCTGAAGGTATTGGGGCTGATCAATAAAATCACTTTACCGTAAAAACGCTTGATGAGATGGCTGATATAAAAATACGATTTTGGATCTTCGATGCCATGAAAAAAAACGTTTCATAGAAATCTGACGATCTGCGATGGGCGTCAGTTGATCCTGAATCGTCGTTCCATTATAAAAACAGGGCAAAGTCATCGCATTTTTGCCGTGCGGAGATTGATACTGCTGTTCAATCATCGAAAACCATTGCGGATATCGGTCCCGACACAACTTGAATAATTTTGAAACCGATCGATATTCAATGAGGGTATTTGGCACCAATTCCAAATAATACATAATTTGATCGCCCAACGCCGAATTTCCGCCCCCATTGTAGCGTAAATCGATAACCAAGGTTCGTACTTTTTCTTTTCTCATATCGCCGAACATCCTTTCCAAAAACTCCTTGAAGTCCGGCAAGGTGTCGATGTTTTGGAGGCTTGCACCCCTTTTCGATCCTCGTGCGTTTCTCATAAACCGTTCGGTTTGACGGTCCTGAAAAGAATTGAACTGCATGTAGCATAAATGTTTGTCCGGCAGTATCTGATGCCAAAACCAATCCTCGCGTTCATGGGTAATCGGATGGGCTTTAAGAGCCGTTTCTCGCCATTGAACGGCTTCGGCTTTTTTTACCGGAATCATTATTGTTTCTTCGTTTCCTTGCCGGGTCATGACCCTTACCCTTAAAGAGTCATGATTCTCTCCCACCCCCATGAATGCCAGAATCAGGGGGCTGGTCATATAGCCCGCCGCTTTCTGCATACGGCAAACGTCATTTTCACAAGACGCTAAAGAACCCAATATTTTTTTGATCTCTTCCATGGGGCGACCATTGACGCTCAAGAGCTTTGCCCCCAAAAACCGTTCGTCCAGATCACGATCGATGGCGGTAAAATAAGCCGCATCCTTCAAAAACCGGATTCAGAATGGAAATCGATAAGGGCCGGATGATCTTGTCCGAATTCGAGAAAGTACTCGCAGACTACCGCGGTCCCGCGATCGTCTGCATCCAGGCCGGCAACGTCAACACGGGCGCCTTCGATCCCCTGGCGGAAATCATCGCCTTGTGCAAAAAACGGGACATCTGGATGCACGTGGACGGCGCCTCCGGTCTTTGGGCCGCCGCTTCCGATAGGTTCCGGCATTTGGTTGCCGGTCTCGAAAAAGCCGATTCCTGGGCCACCGATGCCCATAAATGGTTGAATGTCCCTTATGATTCCGGGATGGTGTTTGTCCGCGATCAAGCCGCTCACCGCGGCTTCAAGACCGCTCAGTGCGCCTATGCCGCTTCCGGCGATCAAACTTTGCGAGACGGCTCGCAATGGGTACCCGAGAACTCACGCCGCGCGCGCGGATTCGTGCTCTACGCCGCCCTGCGCCACCTCGGGCGCAGCGGCGTGCGGGATCTGGTCGACCGTTGCTGCGATATGGCGGCCTTGTTCGCCGCCGAACTCGTCAAGCTGCCGCACGTGCGCATCCTCAATGAAGTGATTTTGAACCAGGTTTTATTCCGGATCGACCCGCCGGGCGTCCCCGACGCCGATGCATTCCATGCCGCAGCGGCCGCTCGTATCCAAAGGTACGGCATGTGCTGGCTGGGTACGACCCGTTGGCGCGGCCGAACCGCTTTGCGGATCTCCGTGTCAAACAGCGCCACCGGCCCTGCTGACGTACAACGGTCGGTTCAAGCCTTGTCGAAGGCCATAAACGAAGTATAAGGTGGATCCTTCGCTAACTCGTTAGGGCCGGCCGATAATCCGTCTTTTTCCTTTTTGCAGCCAAAGTACCGGGACGAATCGTGCCATCGATTCGGCCAAGGCATAATGCTTTCTCTTTTTTTATGGATTACGTTAAAAAAACACTGTGAGCGGTTGTTCGTTTCGAATTCGTTGTCATGGGGATCCGAAAGGAAAAACCGAAAAAAGGGGCGGGGTTTAGTTTTCCTCGGCGACCCGTAATGCATATTCGAATACCGGATCCCGGCCTTGAACCAGATCGTCAAAAGAGGGCCAAATTTCGACATCCGGATTCAGGGTCGCGTCTTTATCTTTAGAGGCGTCTGGGCGGTAAAAAATTTTACATGAAACGCTGGCGGAGATTTTCGATTCCGGCAGATCGAATATCAGTCGTTCGCCGCAGGAACTTGGTTTCTGGCTGATCGGCTGTCCGATGAGCATGGCAAAGTTGTTATCCCTCATCAAAGTGGCGAACAACGAGGCTGAACTGAACGTTGACGGCCCGATTAAAAGGATGATCCGTCCTTGAAACCGGCGATTGAGACGGCTGATATAATTCGGCGATTTCGGATTTTCAATGTTTTGAAAGAATCCTTTACGGGTCGTCCGACGGTCTATGACGTCGATCCGTTCTTTTCGAAATTCCCCCCGTTGATAAAAGCACGGCACCGGGAATTTACGGCCGTATTGCTCCATAGATCGCTTTTCAAGTTCGGCAAACCAGTCCGGATACCGATGTTGAAAGACCGACGACACCTTGAGGGTTTCCTGAAAATCATTGAAGGTCTCAGGCAGACTATCCAGAAAATACATGATTTGATATCCTAAAAGGGAACTGCCGCCGCCGTTGTGGCGCAGATCGATGGCCCAAGTCCGGACGTTTTTATTCATCATCTCCTCGATCATAACCTGCAGGAACTCCCTGAAATCGGGCAAAGCGTTCATCTCCTGTTGGTTCGCGTGTTTTTCCAGCCCCAAGGCACGGACGATTCCTGACCAAGACTGGCGATCCATAAACTTATTGAACTGCATGTAACATAAATGCTTTTCCGGCAGCACCCGGTACCAAAACCAGTCTTTTCGTTCGCGGGTGACGGGGTGTGCTTGGAACTCAACCGCCCGCCATTGAATCGTTTTCGCTTCTTTAGCAAAAACCACGAGGGTTTCTTCTTTTCCGTCTCGGGTAAGCACGCGTACCTTCGCGGAGATTGGGTCCGCAATGACGCCCATGAACCGTAGAATGCGAGGACAGGTTAAATACTCCGCCAATTTTTCGTGACGGCAAACGTCGTTTTCACAGGATGCCAGCGATCCTATAACCCTTTGAACCTCTTCCATGGGACGCCCATCGACCATCAGAAGGCGGGCGCCTATAAAACGGGCATCCATGCTCAGGTCTACGGCATCCCAATAAGCCCCGTCTTTTAAAAACCGCACATGGAATGGAAACCGTTCGAGCGCTGATAGAATCTTGCTTAAAAACACTTCCGTATGTCCGTCCGCGGCATGTGCGCAAAACTGCTGCAGGATCAAAAGAAAATCTTCCTCGTCCACCCGGTGCCTTAATTGTTGCAAAACGCGCTGCGTTTCTTTTTTAAATTCATCATTCGGAAAATTTTTGTGGATATTCGGATGCCCCTCCTCCAGAACCTTAACCAAATATAGAAAATCTTTTTGCTGTGGATTGAATTCCGGATTATCTTCAACCGTAGCACAAACAGGGATTCCCTCCGATCGAGTCATGAAAGCCCAACTGATGAAAACCGCCCAGAGGAGAAGGCATAGAGATCCACGCATGGATCGATTCCGCTTCAGCTTTACGACCGCGACTTCCATCTGTTTCCGACTCCTTGTATCCGTTTGTTATTTCGACCCTCGTACGGCTTGACGTTGTTGATGAAATAGCGGTTGTTCAGGGTGTCGATTTCGGGGCAGCTCGGAACGATATGGTCCGATTGACAGCCTGCATTCCAACCGGCGTTATAGTCGGCCCGGGAGATCGCGAATCCTTCCCGTCTGTAAAAATCGCCCAGTTCGCCGATACTCCCTTTGCGATCGCCGATGTCGAGCGGTCCATCACCGCCTTGCGCGAGGCCTTTGCACGACAGACGGACTCCTGACCGGCTGCGTCCGGAACCGGCGCTGAGGTCCTGAAACCGTCCGCCGACAATGACGGGCGATAGTCTTATTCAATGTTCCGTCCGACCGATTTATCCTGCCGCAAAAAAGCGTTGTGGTTTAATGGTAGGGCGCAAAACCTCCTGATTTTACATAGTACCGACTTTGCCCATCTCTTCTTGATGACCGCTCGATTGTTTTTTTTGGCTCATGGCAAGCGTTCTTCGACCAAAACGATATGATTCTTCACAAAAACCAGGTAATGGAAAATGCTCCCCGAAGGATCGAAAAACACGCTTCCCTCCAACGAATTTTCAATGGGCGTATCCACCATAAAATTCATGTAGGGGTATGCTTTTTTTTCTTCACCATCCACAACCGCAAACCACTTCGGACCGGCTACGGCCCGATAGACCACCCGTTTGCCGTCCGGGCTGAAAAAGAGCGCACCATTCGCTATTTGCTCATACGGTTTTCCTTCAATACCGTCGACGATCACGCAAAAATTATCCGGAGCCGTTTTGACCGCATAGGCTATCCGCTTTCCGTCCGCGCTGAATTTAAACGAATCGTTTACGATTTCATCGTATCCCTTTTCTTCTTTCCCATCGACGACCACGAATTCTTTTTCATTGGCCTGGACTACGTACGCCACCCGTTTGCTGTCCGGGCTGAAACAGGGGCCGTTTTTGATGACCGGGTATGGTTTCCCGGCTTTCCCGTCGATAACCGCCTGGGAGAACCACCCGCTTTTCTCTTTGATGATATAAGCCGTTTTCTTGCCGTCCGGACTGAAAACAAGGGTGCTTTCTTGTATTTCTCCCGCAACGCTTTGTTCTTTACCGTCAATCACCAAAAATTCTTCTTTATTCAATATGGCCCGATAGGCCATGTGCTTCCCATCCGGACCGCAAACAATGCGGCCGATAGCCCCGTATTGTTTTCCATCGGTTCCGTCAACGACCGCAAAATGCAGCCAATCGTATATACTGTTTCCCTTTATTGTAATGGCCTCGTAAAACACCTTTCCGCTGTCCGGGCTGAAGCCCAGCGTACCGGAAGAGATAACATCATATGGGTCGTGCCCTTTCCCGTCGACCACGGCAAAACATTTTTCGCCCGCCTTCACCGCATAAGCCACGCGCTTGCCGTCCGGGCTGAAAACCGGTCCTTCTATAAGCTCATCGTATTCATATTGGTCCATTTCTTCCCCGTCAACCACCATCCGAAGCTTTTCCCCCGTTATAAAAATGCTATCGCCCATAACAATTTGATAAGCTGTCCTTTTCTTGTCCGGGCTCCAGATGACATCGCCGTGCTTGCGGACAGAAACTGGCGTTTCTTTTTTCCCATCGACGGTCACCTCCCCCAGTTCTCCTCCCAGCCTGGCACCGTACACCACGCTTTCGCTGTCCGGGCTGAAAGACAAGGTGCCCTCCATGATTTCACGGTATTTTTTCCCTTTTTTACCGTCGACAACCACGAACTCGTGGTCGTCTTCTCGGACCACAAAGGCCACGCGCCTCCCGTTCGGGCTGACTATGAAAGTTTCCTGCATGCAATTAACATCAACAAATGCAATCGTTTTCTCCCTCGTTTTATCCTTTGAACAGGCCGTTGCGCCGGCCCAGATTGCCAAAGTCGTTAAAAGCAGCAACCCCATTTTTTTAAATACCATGTCGATATTCCTCCCTGTAATCTGTTTTTTCAGCGGTAACAGTCTCAAGCTCAAGATAAGCTCGGTACATGCCGGCTGAAGGGCAATTTTATTGTTTGGTGCTCCGCTCGTTTCGAACCCCTATAAACCTGGCGTGCTTTTTTATGCGCACTCCGCAGATTTTTCGCGAGGCGGGCGACAAGACGATTCGGGTGATCCATCACCTCCTTAACCTCATCCATGATCAAGATGATGATTTGAGTATTTTTGATCCGTCTCCTATTTTTCATCATTTTCATGGTCATTCTATCCTTTTTACTATTAATCGATCATTTCGATCCGGCAGGAAAAATCCTGGGAAACCTGAAAAGAGCTGGACGGTAAAAAAGGTTCGCTTATTTTCCCTCTAATGACAGAATCAAACTCGATTGACAACTCGGAAACTTTTCCGCTGGACCCATTGAACACGGAGGCCGGAATGGTCAATGAACCCTTGCCGCTGCCGATTATTTTACTCGCATGGAATTCCTTTTTTTCATTGGCAAAAGCCGATGTATCTTCGGTTTCCATAATTTTATGGATCATCAACTCCGTGCTCGAACTGAGATCGCGCATTTTAAGCCACGCGTTAGACGAAAAGCTGCCGGTTTGCTGGTTATTCCATTTTAAAACCAGCTCCTTTGATCGGGAATGAGAAACGGGCGTTGCAAAGCGCTCGGGAGTAATGTCCGGCTGGGTATGTATGCTGCACACGACATATTCTCTTCCATTTGAAAGCACAATAGTGAACGTATAGGTTGAATCGGGCATGACTGGCATTTCTTGATCAAACAAAGAATAGGCGGGACAATAATCGGTACTCAAATACCGATTATCGTTTAAACCCATTTTTTGTCCATTCACTTTCATTTGAATATGACGGTTAAAAACACATTTATCCTTTATGTCCGTTAACCACACTTGAATTCTGCTGCCCCGATAAACGTTTCCGTCTGTGTATCCGGTTTGATAGCGCTGCAAAGTTATATGAATACCGAGCAATGCGGGATCGCTTATGGTCTTATCGGACAAAGGCGAAAGACTGCAAGCTGTAAAAACGCATAGCAGCACGCCAAATAAAAACAAAGAAATGAGACGATAAGCCCCAAGAGATATCGGGTCGTCGATGCATTTTCGCTTAAAAAGCTTGAGTTTTCCGCAAAGAATGACGGCAATAAAGCCCAACAAAAAACCCAGCAACATATAGGGCACAGCATGAATGACTATTTTATACAGATGCACCAAAATTACAACGATTTTATCAGCAACCGAACCAACATCCATGATATGCTTTTCCTTCCATTGGAATCCGGAATCAATATTTTTGATTTAACCTCAAAATTTTTTACTCCTTCCGCGACCGTACTCTTTAAGGATTCACTGAACCAGATATAGAGGTCCCAGTTCAGTCCGATTGACGACAAACTAATGCCTAATAAAAAAGCCGCCTGTCCTTTCGGATAGGAGGCTCCATTACCTCTCAAATCAGAAAGGAATTTATCTGTTTATTTACATAAAGTCAATTCCTTTTAGGCCGGCGGAATCGGCTTTCAGTTTCAATGCCTTTTTGTCAGGTTCTTGTCCGGATCATGATTTTTCGAAGGACAATTGTTTCATTCGCATCGAAACGGCAAATAACACTCCTGCCCCGGCAAGGATGACAACCTCAAAAAAAACGACCAATGCAAAATAAAATTCCAGATCCACCAGGCATATTGCGCCGGCACATCGAACATCACGAAATCGCGGCTTGAAAACGGCGCCAGCCAGCGCATCTTGCCGACGATCGTATCAAGAACGAGGTGAAGGCAGACGTTAAAAAACAGGACCACCATAGCGGATCGCAACCCAAGTTTTTTAAGAATTAAGGCCGCCATTAGTGACAGCATGAACAAAAGAAACCAGTATAGAGGTATATGCGTCCAGTAGCCGTGATGTAAGCGCTGCCGAAGGTCGATAAAATAGAAATAAAATACATCCAGATCCGGCAGCAGGCTTCCGACAAGACCAAGGGCCATGAGCTTCCAATACCATGACGACGGAACATCCGCAACAAAACGCCTTCTGAGAAACCAGCATGTCCAGAGATATCCTGCCGGCAAATGGGCTATGAACATAAAATTCCGTCTCCACTTACCATCATTTTGAACATTGTTTTAAAACCGTGTTTGAGCCCCGAATTCATTAAGAAGTTTAATTATTTTTTCATATTCGTATTTATCGTTTTCTATATATTTTTTTGCGATTAACATCGCGGAAACACCTTTTTTATCTTTAATATTCGCAT
>RPPU01000058.1 GCA_003819975.1 Desulfobacteraceae bacterium | reverse complement strand
TTGATGCCGGCCTTGGCCCAGAGGTCTTTCTCCGCAATATGCGTGCCGGAGTTGTCGCCGCGGCTGATGAACGG
Organism: Desulfobacteraceae bacterium; assembly: GCA_003819975.1. Next base: position 12,952 of record RPPU01000058.1, on the reverse strand, counting down.
CATGTTTTTTTCCGCAATCTTCTTCATCGCTTCAGTCGCGGTTTTCAGCCCTTTGATGCCGGCCGGGTCGCCCGCGGGCCCCATAATCACGAAATCGTTGAACATCAGATCGATCCGCTCCGTGCCGAAGCCGTCCGCCACAAACTTCTCTTCCAGCGCCTTGGCATGCACCAACACCAGGTCGAACTGGCCGCCCCGGGCCATGTCCAAGGTCGCGCCCGTGCCGGCACCCACGTGCCGCACGCGCATGCCGGTTTCCTTTTCAAAAGCGTCTTCCAGCGCGCCGACGACGCCCGCATCGACCGGCCCGATCGTGCTGGAGAGCAGAATAAAATTGCCGCCTTCGCCGAAAGCCATGGCCGTGAACAACAAAAATGCCGCCAATATCAATTTTAATGACTTCATACCTTTCAACCTCCCTTTTTTGATCCCGGGTATCCCGGGAATAAATGACCTTCTCGGATCTTGGAAAATATATCAAACAATATATAATAAAAAACAACGTTTTCAAAAGCAAAGATTTGGCATCAATGATTAATATGTTTAATTGAAAAATCCGACATTGTCCTCTCCGCCTCCCGAACGCCTTCTCTTGAGACAAGAAACATAAAAATATCTTTTAAAAACAATATATTGCATGAAAACATGGATTGCCGAAATGAAAAATTTACCAGCATGTATTAAAAAATTTCCTTGCTTCGTTGGCAAACATCAAAAAGATAAAAACATGGATTCCGGCAAATCGCGCATATTTTTGGTTGACTTATGTGCGATAAACTCTTTAATCATATCTTTTCTGGCATATATTGCTTCAGGTTTCAGCCTGGGGAACTTTTCTCTTGCTGTTTTTCACAGGAGGGCTTTATGCAAAACAAATCACGAATGATGTGGATTTATGCGGCATTGATCGTTTTATTTCTCGGTATCCGTCCCCTGGTTTCGGCCCAGGACGGCGGCCGCGCCGTTGTGGACGAAGCCGGCCGCAAGGTGCTGATTCCGGCCCGCGTAGACCGCCTGATCGCCACCGTGCCCTGGATGCTTTCCATCACCAGCGCCATCAACGGCCGCGACAAGATCGTGGGCCTGACCCTGGAAGCCACCAAGGATTACGGCTTCAACACCCTGTTCCCGGATTGGATCAAACAAACCCCGGTCGTCGGCAGCTTCAATGAATTGAACCTGGAAACGACCATGAAAACCAACCCGCAAATGATTCTCAGCCAGCCCGGCAAGGTCGTGGAACAGATGCAGACCGTAAACGTTCCGGTCGCGGTCGTGACCCGCGAAAAGGAGATCCCGGAAAACATCCGCTTCATCGGCGCGGTCATCGGCCGCGAACAGGAAGCCGAAGAACTGGCCTCTTTTTATCTCCGCAAAATGGATCTGGTGAAATCGCGGATCGCTTCCCAACCGGACCGCGCCCCTAAAAAAGTTTATTTCATCGCCGGCCCCAATCCCCTGCAGACCATCGGCAGGGATTTCGGCAACGAACCCCTGATCCGCGCCGCCGGCGGCCGGCTGGCGACTGAGGCCGTCAAGGGTTCCACCGGCATTACGGTTTCCGCGGAACAACTCCTGCAATGGAACCCGGATATCATCGTGGTCGGCTTCGGCTGGGGTCTTAAACCGGCCGACATTCTCAACAACCCCAAATGGCAGGGACTCACGGCCGTGAAAGACACGGCGGTTTTCCTGGAACCGCCGCCGCACGCCGCCTGCCTGAAAAAACACCCCTCTTCCTGCCTGGGCGCGCTTTGGCTGGCCCAGAAAATCGCGCCGGATCTTTTCAAGGATGTCGATATCCGGCAGGAAGCGGAAAATTTCATCAAAAAATTCTACGGCGTGACCTGGAAAGCCGATTTCATTTAGTGTTATTACGTTATGGATTCTTCGCATATCGACTGGAACCGCATCTGGAACGACAAGCTGGCCGAGGTCTCCGGCCGGCACCACAACAAGGAACGCTGGGATCATTACGCTTCCAAATACGACCAGTGGAGCGGCAATGACAACCTGCCCGAACAGGTATTGCCGTTGTTGGATGTGCGGCCGTCCGACAAACTGCTTGACATCGGCTGCGGTTCCGGCGCCCTGGCCCTGCCGCTGGCCCGCAGGGTCGCGGCCGTGACCGCCCTGGACCCGTCCGCCGCCATGCTCGATCTGCTTCGCCGGAAGACCCGGCGACTGGGCCTCCGCAACATCGACTGTTTGGAGATGCCTTGGCAGGCCGTGCGGCCGGAACAAAATCTGGCCCCGCACGACGTGGTTTTGGCCTCGCGTTCCCTGGGCCTGACCGATATACGGGAGCAGTTGTTGAAAATGCACCATCTGGCCAAACGTTCGGTTTATCTGGTATGGCGCCTCGGTTTGCGGCCCCTGGATGCGCTGGTTCACCGACATCTGGCCCGCCCCTACCACGAATACCCCGGCACCGACATCCTTTACAATCTGCTCCACCAGCTCGGGTTCCATGCGCGCCAGAACGTCTTGCGGGTCCGGCAGGCCGTCGGCTTCGCGGATCTCGCGGACGCCGTGGCGCACTTCCGCTGGAAAATCGGAGACCTGACCCCCGCAGAAGAAATAAAACTGGAGGCCTTCCTGGCCGGTTATCTGGAGAAAACATTGAACCGCGGCCTGCAGTCCCGGCAACTGGTTTCGCGCTGGGCCCTGCTCGGCTGGCACAAGGAGGAATATCGTGAAAAATAAGACAAAAAAAACAATCTCTTTCGCTCTCGTGTTGGTTCTGGCGCTTTCATGGACCGCTTTCGCCCAGGCGCCGTCCCGCAGCCTGGTGGACCAGGCCGGCCGCACCGTTCTGCTTCCCAAGGAAGTCAACCGGGTGGTGGTCACTTTCCCGTTCCAGGTGCCGATCATCTACGCTTTGGACATGCAGGATAAACTGGTGGGCGTGGACACGCGCACGCCCGGTTACGAGAGTTTCAAACGTCTGGACCCCAAATTGCAGACCCTGCCGACCGTCGGCGTATTGGGCGGCAGTTTTAATGCCGAGGAACTGCTTAAATTGAAACCGGACGTGGTGCTCTGCGGCCCTCAGGATGTGGCCCAAATGGAAAAACTGGGGCTCATCGCCGTGGCCACCGCGCCCTGGGAAGGCAAGCCCGAGGAATCCATCCTGGTCACGGCCAAAGCTTTGAACCGGGAACAACGCGGGATCGAACTGGTGGCCGATTTCAACCGCATTATCGGTCTGGCCAAAAGCCGCGTCGTCGGCCTGCAACCGACCGATCGCATCCGCGTCTATGCCGTGGTCGGAAATCCCTTGACTACCTATGGCGGAGACCAGTACTTTTCCAGCATGGTCGCCATGGCCGGCGGGATCAACGTGGCTGAGTCCCTCAAAGGCAGCAAGGTCGTGGTTTCCAAGGAACAGCTCCTCTCTTGGAATCCCCAGATGATGGTGGTCTTGGCCTGGGGCGCGGAAATGAGCGCCTTGAAAGATATCTATGCGGATGCGGTCCTGCAAGGAACCGACGCGGTCAAGAATAAAAAAGTGTATGCCGACGCCGGCTGGTATTCGCGCTGGGTCCACCCGGACCTGACCTCCTGCCTGGGCGTGCTCTGGATGGCCAAGCACATGTACCCCAATCAGATGGCCGATATTGACGTCAAGGCCGTGGCCGATGAATTCGACCGCAAGTATTTCAAAAAACCCTATCAAGGCAATACGGATTGATTTATGAAAAAGAACATGAAAGATTGGACCAGCGTACCCACCGAAGAAATCGACTGGAACGGAATGTGGATCCAGGCCATGCTCGACGCCTCGGCCCGCAACAAGAAATTCGAATGGGACACATTCGCCGAGCGGTATAACGAATGGTCGCAGCACGACGATTATCCCGAAAAATTCCTGCAAAAAGTTCCTTTACAACCCGATTGGACGGTTCTGGATGTGGGTTGCGGCACCGGCGTCGTGACCCTGCCTCTGGCTAAAAAAGTGAAACAAGTCACGGCCCTGGATATGTCGGAGCCCATGCTGAAACATCTGAAGGAAAAACTGACGCGCGAGCGGATCGTGAATGTGGAATGGCGGCAACTGAACTGGGAAGCGCCGGATATTGAAAAGCAGATCCAACCCCATGACGCGGTCATTGCTTCGCGGGCTCTGGTCATGCAGGACGCCCGCCAGGCCCTGGCGCGCATGCATGCCTTGGCCCGTTGCAAAGTCTTCCTGAGCTGGCGCGTCGGCGAACGCCTCTTCGACCGTCAACTCTACGATGCCATCGGCCGACCCTATCACGAATATCCCACTTATATCTATCTTTACAATATCCTTTACCAGATGGGTATTTACGCCGATGTGGATTTCATGGAATCGCGCAGTCGCATCTGCTTCTTTACTATCGATGACGCCATGGATCATTGGCGCTGGAAAATCCACGACTTGAAACTTGAAGAGGAAAAACCTTTGCGGACCTTTTTGGAACAAAATTTGACTCAAACCGATCAAGGCATTCTGGACGCGCCTTTCATGAAAACACACTGGGCCGTGCTCTCCTGGTCCAAGCAAGCCGGTCCCGCGTGAAAGTCGGGGAAAATGACATAAATAAAGACCGGCGATCCCGGAATAAGAGCCGTCTCCGGCAATGGCTGCTCTTCGGCAGTATGCCCCTTTTGGCCTTCTTTTTCTCCCTGATGCTGGGCCGCTTTGAGATTGCGCCGCTCATGACCCTCAAGATCCTGTTCTCAAAAATCCTGGGCCTGCAAGCGGATTGGCCGCCGGTCATGGAAAAAGTGGTGATTCACGTGCGGTTGGTGCGGATCTTGGCCGCCATGCTGGTCGGCGCCGGTTTGTCCGTGTCCGGCGCTTCCTTTCAGGGACTCTTCCGCAATCCATTGGTCTCGCCTTATATCCTGGGCGTATCGGCCGGAGCCGGATTCGGCGCCGCTTTGGGCATTCTTTTTTCCAAAAGCATCTTGATCATTCAACTCTGGGCATTTCTCTGCGGCTTGGGATCCGTAGCCCTGAGTTACGGCATCAGCCGGCTCTACAAGCAACCCTCGGAAATCGTGCTGGTTCTGGCCGGCACCATTGTGGGCGCTTTTTTTACCGCCTTGATCTCTTTCATCAAATACATCGCCGACCCCTATGAAAAATTACCGGCCATCGTTTTTTGGCTCATGGGCAGTTTTGCAAGCACCTCTTACGCCCTGCTGCTGCCCGCCCTCCTGCCCATGCTGATTCCCATGGCGATCCTGCTGGTGATCCGCTGGCGCATCAATGTGCTCTCGCTGGGCGACGAAGAAGCCCGCTCTCTGGGCCTGGATACCGGCCGTCTCAAAGTCGTAGTGGTGCTTTGCGCCACCCTGATCACCTCCTCGGCCGTGGCGATCTGCGGTATTATCGGCTGGGTGGGCTTGATCATTCCCCATATTGCGCGCATGCTGGTGGGACCGGATCACGGCAAAATGATTCCGGTCTCGCTTTGGATCGGAGCCGTCTACCTGGTCTTGATCGATGACGTGGCCCGGTCCATCAGCGCAGCCGAAATCCCGATCGGAATCCTGACCGCCTTGATCGGCGCCCCTTTCTTTGCCTACCTTTTAACGAGGCGTAAAACCGGATGGTGAACCTATTGGACATACGGGAAGCCGGCTTTTCCTATGACGGGAAACAGACCATATTCGACCGGGTCACTTTTTCCATTAAGCCGGGAGAAATCTTTTGTATTCTCGGGCCGAACGGCATCGGCAAATCCACTTTATTGCGTTGCCTGGGCGGTCTGTTAACCTTGCAAACCGGATCCATCACCCTGCAAGGCCAGGGCATCCATGCCATCGGCCGAAAAGAACTGGGCAAGCAGATCGGTTTTATCCCCCAGGGTCATCAACCGGCTTTTCCCTATTCGGTCAAAGAGTTCGTGCTCATGGGCCGGGCGCCCTACATCCCGATCTATGCCATGCCCGCGGAAGAAGATCACCGCATAGCCGAACAGGCCATTCGTTCCATCGGGCTCGTGCATCTTATGGAAAAATCCTATACGGAAATCAGCGGCGGCGAACGTCAGATGGCCCTATTCGCGCGGGTCTTGGCCCAGAACCCCCAACTGCTGCTTCTGGATGAGCCGACCTCGCACCTGGACCTGCGCAACCAGCTGAATACCTTGACCTTGATCGAAACCCTTTGCCGCCAAGGCCTGACCGCCGTGTTGACCACCCATCTCCCGGACCAGGCCTTGCTCTTGAACGCGACCGTAGCCATCATGAAAGACCGCACTTTTATGGCCGTGGGTCCGGCCCGCGAGGTGATCACGGTTGAAAACCTGAAAGCGGCCTACGGCATTGACGTGCAAATCCTCTCAAGCGCCGACGGCCGGGCCCGGGCCTGCGTGCCGGTCAAGCATTCCGCCTAAGCACCCTAATATAATGATTTTTCTATTGTTGGTCTTTTGTGTCTTGCCAATTTTTTCGAATTTGCTCGACATTAGCCAGCAGTTTTTTGGCCTGCAACAAGGCTTCGAAAAAAGTCACGACCTGCGCGGGTGCGTTTTCGCCGAATTCTTCCCAGAATTTTTCGTTTAATTTTTTTACGGTGGGCTCATCCCCTTCAGCCACTTCGCGGGCCAGGGAACGCTTATGGGCTTCAATTAAAGGCTCGACATGATCCTCAAAAAGTTTTGGACTCATTTGGGCATCCGTCTCTTCAAAGATGGCGGGACTCTCCATTTTATACATCGTCGTCCTTCCGATCCGAAACTTTAAGCCAAACTTTTTACTTTTCTAAATTCCGACTATACGGAAATTAAAATCGCTTGTCAAGCGGGATCATTATATTTTCATGCCGTTATAAATTAATAAAAACAAGCTCTTCCGCTCCTGCCTCCTTGAAAATGACGTTTCTCTCTTTTTTCCGCCTCTGAGGCCTTTTGCAACAAGATATAGTATTAGAACCTCCGCCGCAGCTCTATCGATAGGGGGGCATGCTTTTAACTTTTCAAGGACAAGGAATAGGGGTGGAAAAAAACCGATAAAACGGGGGCATTTGAAGCAATGCGCAAGAGGAACCGTTCGCCGAATCAACTCCGCGAGGGCCTCCGGCTGAAGCAGTTCGCGCTCGTTTGTTCTTTAGGCCTTGCCTACTTCCTTCAAAGTCTCGTGATAAATCTTGTAGAACTTTTCATGTTCGGCAAAAGCGGCTCCCAGCATCAGAGAGAGTTGATCCAGTTCTTTGGCATTAATGACGGTGTTGGCGCTCAGGGCAAAAGCCATCATATTGTCCATGGTCTTGAACTTCTCGCTGATCAAAGCCAAAAAAACCCGGCGCCGCACGCTCATGGAAAGGCGATTTAAATAACTGATGATGGGGCTTTGCGCCAATTTCTGGCCGTCAAAATCCTCCGAGAGCACAATCAATTCAAAATTATGGAAACGCATTTTGCCGATGGCGTCGCGGGTGTTGGGGGCGGAAATGCCCTGATAGGCCATTTCTTCCATGGCCCCTTTAATCTTGCCTTCCTGCTGGGGGTCGCTCGCCAGAATCAAACCCAGCCGGATATCCGGATTGTAAAAGACCAGGTCCGTATCGGAAGTATAATCGTCATAACCGTAACCCTCGTCACTCGGTTTGCGTGCGGCCGGCGTTTGCTTCTGGACCCCGGAAGGCTCATGCGACGGGTCAGGCCCGCGCATATCCAAAGTAATCTTGTTTTTACATTTCGGACAGGAAATAGATATAACTTTGCCTTTGGGCACTTTTTCATCCGCGATATTGAATCGCCGCTCGCAGCTCTCACAAATAATTTCCATAAGCCTGTCTCCTCATCCCTATCTCCGGAAATAACTTTTACCGTACTCTTCATCCATGCTGAGCCGGTCAATATCCGTTGTTTTCTCTCCCCGCGAAGCCTTGATCGAATCGATGGATCGGCCGACAATGGCGCGCCGGGTGGCATAACTCATGGCGGTATCTTCGGTGATCTGCCCTCTATGATATAATTCGGTGATGCATTGATCGAAAGTCATCATCCCGAAAGGTTGGCCCTGTTCGATGATCTCATAAAAAGTTTTACCTTCGGATTCGCCGTGCATGATGGTATCTTTGACCCGCAGGCTGGTGGACATAATTTCAAAAGCGGCAATACGACCGCTCCCTATTTTTGGCAAAAGGCGCTGGCAGGCAATCCAGCGAATGGAGTCCGCCAGGCGGACCCGAATCTGGCGCTCTTCTTCCCGCTCGAACATACCGATAATGCGGTTGACGGTTTGACCGGCATCCACGGTATGCAGGGTGGTAAAAACCAAATGTCCGGTCTCAGCCGCGGCCAGGCCGATTTCAACCGTATCCCGGTCGCGCATTTCACCCACCAGGATCACTTTGGGTGCTTGCCGCAGAGCGGCTCTCAAGCCGTTCGAAAAGGAGTCGAAATCCGCGCCCAATTCCCGTTGATTAAAAGTGGACATTTTCTGGGAATGGACATATTCAACCGGATCTTCCAAGGTGATGACATGCACCGATTTTTTTTCGTTGATCTCGTTTAAGACCGCGGCCAATGAAGTAGTCTTGCCGGTACCGGTCGCGCCGGTGAGCAGAATAATTCCATTGCGTTCCCCCGCCATCTTATGAAAAGCCGGCGGTAAAGCCATTTCATCGACGGTGGGCACGCGGGTCGGCAGCTGGCGCATGACCGTGGAAAAATTTGATTTTTGCGAAAAAATATTGACCCTGAAACGGGCCTTGCCCGGTAACTGATAAGAGGCGTCGCAGGACCCCTCCTTCAGCAGGTTGCGCATCAAGCGGCGGTCATTGTTGATCAGATTAAAAGCGATGACCTCGGTCTGAAAAGGAGTCAACCGGTCAATGGGCGGATTGATGGCAACCGGCCGCAATACGCCCGAGGATTCCACCTGAAAAGGTTTTTCCACCGTCATATTCAAATCGGAGACATCTTCATAGGATTCAAGCATCGTTGTAAAAATATGATCCATCTGTTGTTGCCGCATGTATCTTGCCTCCTTGTTTTGATGTTTTATCGATCTCCGGTTTTTAGGCTTCTTATTCCAAAATATCGACATGGGGATTTCTAAAAATAAGCCTTTTGGAATTTTACGATTCAATTTTCAAGAACCGTTGTTGATAAAGTGTATTTTTAGAAATCCCGGGTTGTCGATAAGAAAAAAATGATTCCCCACCAGCTTACCATCGTACGGGCTTATTCCGGCGATTTTCACTGGAACTCCTGTTCCGGTTGGCCGGAATTCATTTTTTATCGATCCTCGATAAAAAATTTAGACTTCCGTGAAATCGGAAGGTTCGGATTTCAGGAAAGGACGGAATTTGCCTTTGTCCACGCATTTATTATAGGCATCTTCGGCGGAAATGACCTTTTTGTTCAAAAGTTCCATGATGGAATCGTCCAGGGTCTGCATGCCGTATTTTTTACCGGTCTGAAGCATGGAAGGCAACTGATACGTTTTGCCTTCACGGATCAAGTTACGGACCGCCGGAGTGGCGATCATAATTTCGCAAGCCGCCACCCGGCCCTTCCGGTCGCGACGTTTGAACAAAGTCTGGCAAATGATGGCCCGAATACCGTCGGCCAGGGTATTGCGGATCTGCTCCTGCTGGTTGACCGGAAAGACTTCGATAATGCGGTCGACCGTCTTGGAAGCACTGTTGGTATGCAGGGTGGCGAAGACCAGGTGACCGGTTTCCGAAGCTTCAATGGCCAGGGCAATGGTTTCCAAATCGCGCATTTCGCCCACCAATATAATATCGGGGTCTTCGCGCAAGGCGCCGCGCAAAGCAGCCGCGAACGATTGGGTGTGAGCGCCGATCTCGCGCTGGTTAATGACGGCCTTATCGCTTTTATGCACGAATTCTATGGGGTCTTCAACGGTAATGATATGGTCTTTACGGGTGCGGTTGGCTTCATGAATAATAGCCGCCAAAGTGGTGGATTTGCCGCTACCGGTCGGGCCGGTCACAATCACAAATCCTCTGGGCAATGTGGCTAACCGGTCCAAAACTTTTGGCAAACCCAGTTCATGAATCGTTAAAATGGTGGAAGGAATCTCCCTAAAAACCGCGCCAATGCCGTTTTTCTGTTGAAAAAAATTGGCCCGGTACCGCGCCAAACCGGGAATTTCATAAGCAAAGTCCACATCTCCGGTTTCTTCAAATACTTTGATCTTTTCTTCAGCCGCGATTTCATAAAGCATGGTCTTCAGTTGATCATTTTCCAAAACTTGATATTTAATTCTTTCGAGATCGCCGCCAATGCGTAAAACAGGTTGCTGCCCGGATGTCAAATGAAGGTCGGAAGCCCCTTGATCGTTCATGAGCTTGAAAAAGGCATCGATTTGCGCCATACGCGTCCCCTCCTAAAAAGTCGAATAATTCATTATATCCAGAAGCGATTTTTATTCAAGCCTAAAAATATCAGTCTTTCCAACGGATTCCTGATACAGGATATCTCAAAAAGACCAAGCGACTATTAAAAAAAGATCTCCAATGGCTCATTCTCTTTCTTTAAATGACATTTTTGAGATATCCTCTACCCGCATTCTTTGATCATCATCAGGCCGGTCTGCCCGGCCGGATAATAACGTTCCTTTATCAGTGTCATTACAAACCCGCTCTTTGTAAAAAGCCTTTGGGCAATGAAATTTTCTTTGGCTGTATGCAAACTGAGCTGCTTGATATGCAATTCCGCGGCCTTTTGCTCAATCGCCTCCAGAAGCTTGCACGCCACCCCTTGCTTTTGAAACTCGGAGATCACGGCAATGGCCAATAATTCAGCCCAGCCCTTTTGATAAAGCTCATCGGACAAAAATCCCAACATTCCAAAGGCGATCGGCCTTTTCCCGGCTTTTGCGATCAGGGTCGTTGTCGTGGCACATGCGAACCAACTCATGATAATTTCCCGGTAAGGCCCATAAACGGCAAAAACTTGATCGCTTAAGTCGGCGATAAAGTCGATTTCCCCGGTTTTGGCCGGTCGAATTTTCAATGCGGTATTCTGTAATCCGCTCTTTTCAAAGACCTGTTCATTATGAAATTTTTGTGGGGGCTGTTTGCCCTGAATGATGTCAAAAGCGGCCTTAACTCCGGCTTTGCGCAAGCGCTCAAACCGTTTTATTTCACCATATTTGCCGAATCGACCCTGCTGGCTCATCCAATCGGTTTCCTTTTACAAATTTTTCCAAAACAACTGCTGCTGCGTTTTGACCTGTTTTAAAACGGCCTCCAACCAGGGCTGGTCCGCCCTATTCAGCAGATCCGTTGGATCGCTTTCGAATAATCCGCTCATCTCCAAAAGCACATTTTTAACCGCTTCTTTCTGGCGTTGAATATGATAGCCCCCTTCCAAAGTCAGGACCAGTCGGCCCTGGCAACACTGTTTGGCCGTTTCCATGACCTGGCGGGTTAAAACGCCGAACCCTTTGCTGCTGATGCGCATGCCGCCCAAAGGATCATCACTATGGCAATCGAACCCGGCCGAAACCAGCACAAGCTCGGGCTTGAATTCCAGCGCAATCGGCTTTAAAATACTTTCGAAAACTCCGGCAAACTCCTGATCCCCGCTCCCGGCCCGCATGGGCACATTGACCGTATAACCCCGGCCTTTATCAAAACCCACTTCATCGAAATTTCCGGTTCCCGGGTAATAGGGAAATTGATGGGTCGAAAAATAAAGAATCGAAGGGTCATCCTCGAAAAAGTGCTGGGTGCCGTTACCGTGGTGCAAATCCCAATCCACGATTAAGATGCGCTTCAGCCCCAGTTTTTCCCGGGCAAAACACGCGCCGATCGCTACATTGTTGAAAAGGCAAAAACCCATGGCCCGGTCGCGCTCGGCATGGTGTCCGGGCGGCCGGACCAGCGCAAAAGCATTTTGCAATTCGCCCCGTACCACCATCTCAATGGCTCGACAAAGCCCGCCGGCCGCCAATAAAGCCGCCTCATAAGACCCGGCCGAAGTTTGGGTATCGGGATCCAGATAAGTGCATTCATCCCCGGCCGTGGCAGCCAAGCTATCAATATACTCGGAACCATGAACCCAGAGCAGCTCCTCGCGTTCGGCGCGGCGGGTCGGCACGGATATAAATTTCCCCGCCATATCCGGTTCATCCAACATGGCATAAATCGCGGACAAACGCGCCGGGCTCTCCGGATGATAAGACCCCATGAAATGATGCATAAAACGATCGTCTCTGACAATTCCGGTTTTATTCATGTGCTGCTCCTGATTTTTTACAATCACCGCGCAATCTTCATTCCCGGATGATGTTCCTCATCATCTCCGGATAACAGTTTTTCGTTATCCGTCTTGCTGAACATTAAACCTAAATAATTGCGGATTATAACATATTTCACTTTATCCCGCTTTAATAAATTCAGAATACAGGATATCTCAAAAATCAAAAAACAAACCAGGCGAATATGAAAAGGTCGTAAATTTTCGCATACTCATCTTTAAAAAATATTTTTGAGATATCCTCTATCTAAGCACGTTTTTCTATGTTATTTTGATAAGTTAAGAAAGATAACCTTTTAAATATAGGACTCTTCTGTTGCAGTGAGGTTATTAAAAATGCAATCCAACCATACCCACCACCAGCTGAAATTGCTTTTAGATCTCAATTCTTTGTATCAAGATATTGACCGGATCACCCGGTCTCTTGCCCAGCTGCACGGCAAACGCCTTGTTTGCCGGTCGGGTTGCGTTTCCTGTTGCGTGGATCTTCTCACGGTTTTTGAAATCGAAGCCCTGCATATCCGCCAAAACCATCCGGACCTGTTGGAAAACAGCCGGCCGCATGCGCCAGGCGCCTGCGCTTTTTTGGACGAACAAGATCATTGCCGGATTTACGCGGACCGCCCCTATGTCTGCCGTACCCAAGGCTTGCCTTTGCGCTGGATTGAAGAACTGCAAGACGGCCGCACGGTTGAAATGCGCGACATCTGCCCCCTGAATGAAAAAGGTGTCCC
>RPPU01000057.1 GCA_003819975.1 Desulfobacteraceae bacterium | reverse complement strand
CTCTATTGTGGGCTACACCAATGCCGGCAAATCCTCCCTGCTCAATACCTTGACGCACAGTCAAGTCCGGGCCGAAGATCGTCTGTTTGCGACCCTCGATCCCAGCAGCCGGCGTTTGCGCTTTCCGCATGAACGCGAAGTGATCATTACGGACACGGTCGGATTTATACGCAGCCTGCCCGATGATTTGATGAAGGCTTTTGCCGCTACTCTGGAAGAGCTGCAGGATGCCGATTTATTGTTGCATGTCGTGGATGCCGCCGGCCCGCGTCTGGCCGAGCAGGTCCGGACCGTGGAAAAAATATTAGCCCAGTTGGAACTGCACCAAAAGCCGTCCCTGCTGCTGCTGAATAAAAGCGATCTGTTGGCCTCTGAAGAGGCGGTCGCGCTCGCCAAGGAATGGAACGGCATTCCGATCTCGGCGGTCAAGCCGGAAAGCCTGCACCCGCTCCTGCGGAAGATTGAGCAGTTTTTATGGCCTCAGGAAATCGACCGGGTCGATTTCCTATAGAAGACATTGTATTCTGTTTTCCTCGGAATGAAATCTTCTCCGATTTCAAAAGTTTTTTCTTTTCAATAAATACGATGACACAAAAAGGATAGATACAATCAAAACCGGAAACCTGCCAAACACGGATTGGGTGATCTTCTTTTAAAAAAAAGGTTATTCCGCTTCCCGCGGAATAACCTTTTTTATGGAGTAAATAAATCGGCTGTTCCTGCGGCCGATTTATTTACTTTCGCGTAACTTATTGATCCGGGCCCTGGCGAAGCTGAATTCGGTCCAATGGTCCATAAAAGATTCCAAGGCTTCTTTATAATATTCGATAGCCTTGTCTTTTTCGCCGGCGCCTTCGCTCCAAAAACCCAAAGCGACCTGGGCGGTCAATAATTTTTCCGGACTTTCCCCCGCTTCCTGTTCAAGCGTTTCTTCCCTCTTTTTACCCAAAAGACACTCGCCGATGGTACGGTACCAGACCGTACGGGTTTGTTTGTAATATTTTTCGAGCAAAGCGAACGATTCCTCGCTTTTACCGATTTTATGAAGGACCATGGCTTCAAGTAAACCCATCCTGAGTCGGGTGGAACTTTCCCGGCCGGCGCGTTTCAGAAAAGACTGGGAATAAACCAAAGCTTTATCCCACGACTCTTCCATGACGCTATAATAGGCCAATTCGAGCATAACCTCTCCATTGTCCGGCAAGATCTTGAAAATCTGCTCCAGAACTTCCCGTTTTTCCCGGGGTGCGCTTTTTGAGTCCAGCTGCGCGGCCAGCAAATTCAACTCGTGATTTTGCTGCTTCTTGATCGCCTGATCCTGCTTGATCTTGCGGTCCAAAGCCGCGATGTCGCTCTGATAAGCGGCCCACTTCTGCTGATCTTTTTGAACCGCTTCCAGTCGTTTCTTTTGCACTTCCTCCAATTTAGCCTGAGCCAGAAAATACTCCCAGGTATTGCTGTTGGCGGCCAAAATGGATGCAGTCAGAACTTTTTCCGCCTGGACCCACTCACTCTTTTTGGCATGCAACAGGCCGGCGATATAATAAAGCCAACTCTTCTCATCCAACGATTCCCAATTCTGCAGCGCCGTTTCCAATGGCGCCAAACCTTGCAAAACCTGCCCGGCATAACCCAAAAATTCGGCCCGGGAACGCCAATCCAAATTCAATAATTCTTTCAGGTGCGGATTATCGGCGGTGGATCCGTTTTGCCAATCGATGATGAAAAGCATCAACTCGGCGATTTCTTTTTCCGCTTCCATGGAAACACACTGTTGAAAAAGTTTTTTAGCGCCCGCATAATCGCCGGCATTGAAATGCATCATGGCCGCAATGGTCATAAGCGACGGTTCCAAGGTTTTACCGAGCGCCTTGTCGGCCGATTTCATGGCCGCGGCCCACCGTTGTTTTTGAGCCAGATCCATGATCTCTCTGGCTTTGGTGTCGCTTGCCAGATCCATGGATCCGTTCCATTTTGCCTGGCCGGTTTTAATATCCTGCAAAAAAGCAACCGCCTTAGTAATCGGAAAGACCATCGCCATGTCCCAGACCGGTTTGCCCGCGGAAGCAATCGAAGCGGTGGGGTCAATGTCGCCGCCGCCGCGATCCATGGCCACACCGGAGACAATCCCGATCACTTTTCCGTTCATATCGATTAAAGGCCCGCCGCTGTTGCCGCCGTAAAGCGAAGCATCAACCTGCAGTAAATTTTCAAAAGAACGCCGGACATGCCCTCTGGTCACGCTGACGTTAACCGCGCCTTCCTGGGTCTGACTGCCCAACGGAAATCCCAAGGTGATAACACGCGCCAATTTGGGAATCTTTTGCGAACTCATCTTCAGATCAAGGGGTAAAGGGTCTCGGCCCGGCGGAAGTTGATCGATTTTTAAAACGGCAAAATCGTCTTTAAGCGGGGAAAACAATAATTGCCGGGTCTGCATCGGCGGCTTGGCCACGCCGGCTATAGTCAGGCGCGGCTGGCCGTCACTGCGATAAGCGGTATGAAACGTGTATTGATCCGAAAGATCGGCCCGATCCATGAGTCCCGCGGAACGTTTAAAGGCTTTTTCGCCTTCAAACCAAAGAAACATGCGATAACCGAAGCTGGGATCCATGCCGGCCCGTTTCAATTGATAAACAACCATAAAGAAGTCGTTATCTTCCAGCCAGGGACAGGCCACATGCCGGTTGGTGAGCAAATACCCCCCGCTATCCACCAAAAAAGCCGTGCCTTCCGATTTTTGCATATATTGGATCTTGTCGCCGGTCTTCACCCAATATTCGACCAGCACGAAAGCCACGGAACGAGAGTATTGATTGGCGTATGCTTCCAGAACATCGCCGCTATCTTGCTTTTTTAAATTTAAATGCACCCAACCCGCAATCGTGCCCAGCACCAAAAAAATCAGGACCATGACCATGGCCCTTTGCCTCTTTTTTAAAAGAGTGATGGTTTTTTCCGGAGTCGCCTCCCGCTCCGCGGTTAATTTTTGCGCCGCCCGTAACTGGTTGTCGGTAATATGACCCAGCGTATCCGCCACCTCGGCCATGGAACGCGGCCGCAAGTTCGGTTCGTTGGCCAGCATAATTTTAAAAAGGGTCTTGAGCTCATTGGGCAAGGGCAATGAATCGATCTTGGCCAAGTAGTTGTAAGACTCAAAATCGGAGGTCATTAGTTCTATAAATATTTTTCCCAAAGACCAAATATCGCTGCGCACATCCAGAGGCCGATGATTGATGATATCGGGGTGACAGTCCAGTAAATGCTTTAGCATGGGCCCGGGCCGGTCCATTTTATGGTCCAGGAAGCGCGAAAGTTTATAATCGATCTTAACATCCAATTCGCCCTTGGGGCTCATGGTCACCATGATGTCGTCTAAAATCAGATGGGGAATGAAATGACCGTGTTGATGAAGAATGGCCAGGGTGGAAGCGATTTTTCGGAAAAGAGTGATGGCCACCCGATAATCGCTAAGCATTCCGGAGCGAACCAATTCACCCCAATTCTCGGCATCCACCCATTCGCTGATCCGATACCATAAGCCGTCGCTCGATCGCCGCATGGCATAATGTTTGACAAAACTCTTTTCAGGCAATTTCTTAAGCTGTTCAATCTCCCGGCCGAGCCGGTCGGCGATTTCCTGATCCACTCCGGAACCGGGCGTGAATAAACGGATCATAACCTCTTCACCGGTGCGTTCCCGGACCGCGTGACAGAGCAGACTGGCATGACCTTCATGCAATACGTCCACAATGCGGTAATCATCGATAAAAATTCGGCCTTTGCCTACTTCACTGCCGCAAGACGGGCAAATGGCTACGCCTTCGGATAAAGGCTGATCGCAAGTCGGGCATAGTTTCATGGATGATCCTTTTTCAAAACAAGGTTGATCGACATGGTTTTTTGGCACTTCATTCCGGGCAATATACGGCCATTAACAAGACTTCCCCTGCCATTATTTATGCAAAAGATTTGCCAAAGTGCAATAGGGAAGCGGCTTCAGAGGTGTAAATGATTGGATAAATGATTAAAATCAACCAATTCGGATGTCATTTTTATGTAAAATTAGGTATGTTGCCGTAAAAATGCTTTTTATTGCAAATATTGATTAGGATCAACCGGTTGAGTGGAGAATCAAAAAGAGTGATGGGACAGGATAAACGGAACTTAAAAAGCCGATGAATATCGTCCTAAACCTATCTATGACGATCCATTTCAGGACGACAATTCAGGATGCCAACGTCTGTGAAACCAGACCCATTGGTCGGGATGATTTCTGATGACCGATTCGATGATGTCCGTTATTTTTTGGGTGTTTAAGAGCACATCCGTTTCACGATCGCCTGTTTTCTCGATTTCGATTTCAGGCAAGCACTCCAGCACATGCACGCCTTGGTCATTGCGCCGGCTGAAACAGGGCACGACGCTGCACCCGTTCCTTAAAGCCAGGGAGGCCATGCCGACCGGCGTCGGCGCTTTTTTTCCGAAAAAATTTACATCCACATTGGGAATGGACTTCACATTCTGATCCACCAGCATACCGATGATTTCACCGGATTTGAGCGCTCTGAGAATCTGCTTGGCCGAATCGGTTTCGCCTCGTTGAATGATTTTCATGCCGTTCCGGGTTCTGAGTGTCACCAAAATCTCATCCAGTTCTTTGATATGATATCTTCGGGTAATGACATTAACCGAAAATCCGGACTGACAAACCACCGGAACGATGGATTCCCAATTTCCAAAATGAGCCGTTACGAGGAGAACTCCTTTTTTCTTGGCATACGCTTTTTCTATGTTTTCCAGGTTTATGATCCGGTAATATTTGTCAAAATGAGTCTTCTTGATTTTCTGCAGATAGAAGAACTCCATGAAATTCATGCCCTGGTTTTTAAAAATTCTCTTGGCCAAGGATATGGCCTGGGGCTTTTTAACTTTTAAGCGTTCCTTCAAATGCAGTAAAGCGCGTTTTCGGTATTTGGCCAGCACATAATACGCGCAGGCGCCCAAGGTTGCTCCCAGCTTTTGCGCCATAGGATAGGGGATAAAAGAGCTCATTTTAAAAATTAATCTTACCAGGCCAACCGTGACTTTTTTTCGTATTTGTCGAAGCATGGCTCCTATTATCAGAAATTCATTTTTATTTCAAGTTATAAATGAAATCCCGTCCTCATCAAAGAATCGTCTGAATTTTTATTGGCTGATTATTGAGATGAAAGGGCGCCAAAACAGGATCAATAAAGTAATATTCAGTCATATTAAGGCCTTATAAATGGTGAAATAATCAATACAGAACAATCGCTGGTGCTTTTTCCTTTGTCCGATACACAATACAGAACGGAATCATCCGGGATCCGTAACGCTTTCATTGCGTTAACTATCTGAAATAATAGTTCGTTCAATTCGGGTTCCTCCAAATTAAGAGGCGTGCAAAAAATTATCCGTTTTCACGCGATCGCGTGAACGTCGATGCACGTCAAAATATCCCGCCGCCTCTTGCTATGAGTATCGAACGAAAAAATGCTCCAACCGCCGCCGGATGATCGTCGAGCCGTTATATCCCAAAAACCGAACAACACAGGCTCGCTGTTTCCGCATTTTTATCCCGAAATTCACCGAACGGGCGCCCCGTTTCCCGTCTTAACGGGGTCACCAAAAATCAAAGAAATAAATCAGGATAAATTATTAAAACTATTCTTCCTTAAGATGCCGTGACGGTTTGGTGACGATCTTGTGATAATCTTATGCAATAAAAATATCCGCACCCGACCGGTTATTTCCGTCAGCAGTCGGCCGTTCCCGGCGCTTTGAGAACACGGTATCGCCGGAGGGAGTGCGCTCAACCGACAACGAGATACTCGCCCGCAGAAGCAGTGCACCGGCTAAATTCGATACGATTTGAAGCTCTGGCATGCTTATTGCTCTACCGGAAGCATTTATTAAGTTCATTGGACTCTATTCTCCGGATATTCGTTTGATGAACTACTTTTCGCGCAATCGTCCGGATCACGGGTTCGAGCCGATAAAAATGCCTGGCGGATTCCGTTGCTTTTTCAAAAAAATCGAATCGTTCCTATTCCCACTGAAAAAGCACATGACATCCCGGCGATTCATCAACAGGATTTTACCGCAGATGCGGAATTTATAAATTTTTAAAAATCGGAGGGATAAACATGTTACGAAAACGCAGAATGTACACGGCAATGATCATCATAGCCATATGGTTTGTTGCGGGTTTTGCTGCGGCAGGGGTCTACGAAACGGATAACCTGAAAGTCGGCCATAAGATTACCTTCGCCGACGTCGCCTATTCGGCGAATCTTTTGGCGGCCCATGAAGCGGTCAGCTTCGGCAATGCCCTTTTCATGGCTTGTTCCAACGCCAGCGTCGCCGGAACCCCCTATCAACTCTGGACCTGGAACGGCAACCTGGATGCCGCCTCCATTCAGCAAGCCAACGGCGCGACCTACACGGAAGTGAGCAGCCTTACGGTGGTGAACAACGCGTTGTATTTTGTCGCCAAGGTTTCGGGCTCCCTCACCCTCGTCAAGGTCACCGGAACGGCGCCCTCTTTTGCTTACGCCTCCATTTTCAACAACGACGGCGGTTCCCTGACCCTGCACGGCTACACCGGAACCTACGACAAATCTCTGGTGGCCGACGGCTCGAAACTCTATCTGTACTGTAAAAACACCGCCGGCGCCGTTGTGCTGCGCGAATACGACACGTCCAATAATTCCTGGAACAACCGGGCGACTTATGCCGGAAAAGACAATATGATTTTATTGGGCGCGGCCGGCGGTAATGTATATTATACGGTTCGCGACGCTTCCGGCGAGGGCAGCCTCTACGTTTATGACGGCGGTTCCGACTATACTGTGGCATCCTCGGTTATGAAAAACCCGCAATATATGCAAATCTTGAATCATACCGCTTATTTCGGGGCCATAAAAAAAGCCGACAATATCCGGCGGCTCTGGAGAAGCAACGGCAGCGATGCCGGCACGGTTGAGATCCCGATAGACAACGACCTCGGGTATGATGGAAATTTCAGGATGATGGTGGTCTCGCGAAACCAGTTGTTCCTGCCAGTCAAGAAGAATTTCGAAGACGGCGGCGTCACCCATTACCTTTATGTCGCGCATTTGAACGATCAAGGCGTAGTAACGCCGAATACTTTCCGAATCGTTAAAAACATCAGTGCGACTGTCGGAGGAGAAGCGCATTGGCTGGATGTGGTCGGGAATTCTCTTTTCTTTCATGTTCATAACGACTCAACTCATCTCGGTTATTTTCAGTCCGACGGCACCGATCCCGGCACGGTTAAAATTTCCAACGATACCCAGAAAAGTCTTACGACAACCGGGATATTGAACAATAAAGTGCTGGTCAATGATTTGGGGTCCAATAAACGCTTTAAAGTGATGCAGATTCCCAACCTGGGAGACACCGGCGTCACGGATAGTTGGCCCACAAACCTCAGATGGTCTGGCTTGCGCGCTTCGGCTTACGGTATCATGAGTCTGGGCGGCAACCCGCCTTTTGCCGGCGACCCTATGGCCAATGCCGGTTTAGCGGCGTATGGTTTTCCCGAACCTTGGCGCTGGGAAGCGGCCGCCAAAGCTTGTATCGGTTATTCTCCGGCCGGCAACACGCAACCGACCCTATTATGGATCGTCACCCGGCCTAGGGTCGATCTGGCCCAGGGAACCGGCGGTTGTGTGGTGCAGATGAAAAAACCCGCCGGGATAACAGTGGATTCCAAGATCCAATTTTGCGACGACCCGGCTCTCTCCCCTTCGGGAAAATACAACCAGAACTTGCACGACCGCTCCGAAGCATTCCTGGACCACTTTGACCGCACCGGCGTTAAGGTCTGGATTCAGGTGGAACCCGGTTTTGCGAATATGGATGATAATGGGACTGCCAAGGGTTTGATGTCGGTGATCGTCGATTATCTGGTCCGCCAGGATCAAAACCCGGCCAATCCCATACATCCTTGCGTTATCGGTATCGGCGTTGACGTAGAATGGGTCCGTAACAACCGCGAGGGCTCGCCTGAAAACCAAATGGGCAGCATCCATCCCTCAAACCCCCTCAACAACGGATATGCCGTAGTAGAAGCCGTGGCCCAGTGGTATAAGAAATGTAAAGACAACAATTTAGGAATGTACCTAAAACATTACGCATTCAGTCTGGATGGTCATTATTTTATCTGCGACTACAGCGATTTATCCGCCAAGATCGACGCCCTAGGGTCTGCCTATACCGGCGGGATCCAGAACATTCAATTTGTCAACGACAGTCAGGGGTTCCGGTATCCCTGGGGAGAACCTGCGCCGGGTCCGGGTCCGGTTGACGAGAATGGGAATACCATTGCGCCGGCGACAGCTTATACTAATATGATGAACGACTTCAAGGGATGGGTCGATAAATGTCAGACCGGCTCTTATAAAAGCCCGGTAGGTTTCCAGGTGGCCTATCCGAACGATTGGGTCACGCGATCCGATGGTTTCCCCGGCAACAACGGTTGCGGCTGGCTGAATTTCATGGATATGGACACTACGGATGAAACCTGGAAAGACGATGCCGCGCCCTGGGACAGCATCCAGGAAAAAGAACGTTGGAAGATCATTCCCAAACTGCAGTTAAAATTGGCCCAGAAGTTTTCCGATCGGAATATCGGCGTTTACTTCGTGGATTTCCGATCGCGCCTTTTATTCGCCAATCAATTGTTTGACTGGAGAGAACCCCGCGCTGCTGCCGCCGTCAACAAGGTCGTCAACGGAACATTTAATAGCTCTTTAAGCAGTTGGAGCTTTTATTGCGATACCGCAGCCGAAGCAACAGCCTATGTTCAGAGCGGTAAAGCCCGGGTGGACACGACCAATGCCGGTTCCGAGACTTGGCATGTCCATTTGCGCCAGGATAATATTGCCCTTGAAAACGGGCATACGTATTATTTGCAATTCGACGCCAAAGCCGTTGAATGCCCGCGAACGTTGTTTTGCCAAATGGAAAAAAATGGCGATGATTATGCCAATTACAGCGGCCCCAGAACTTTCTATCTGTCGCAAAGTATGCAGACTTTTTCGCATATATTCACCATGAATCATGCCAGCGATAATGCGGCAAGCCTCTGCTTTGAATTCGGGCTTGAGCCGATCGATGTCATTTTGGATAATGTCAGGCTGGTCGAGATCACGGAAGAAACAAACGTTACAGCCTGGGAGCCTTATCGTTGGTATGAAGTCGGCGCTCAGGTGACTCATAACGGATTCCGTTATATATGCACGAATCGAGAGTATTCTTTATACGGCCGGGAACCGAACAACCCGGTCATGTGGTCTGTTTGGAAAAAAATTTAAATCGATCCTAACGATTGGAGGGATGCCGGCGCGGCATCCCTCTCATATCGGCCTCGCCTTAGCACCCTCCCTTAATAATACGAAAAAAAAGCCGTCTCCCACTGATGAAAGGATCGGTGCGAAATTCAGCCCTTCAGCAAAACGATTGACATTCACTATCTGTTTTATTAACTTTAAGAAGTCAGAAAAACCTTTTTAGCTTAAAGGGAGGCGGATGGCCGATCATGCCCAATCAACCGATCAATTTTTCCGAAAAATTCGCCAAATTTTCCGATTACTGCGCGCCCCGGATCATCGCCCAAATGAACGATTATCATTTCAAGCTGGTCAAGTTTCGGGGTGATTTCGTCTGGCACAAACATGCGGAAACCGATGAAGTTTTTATGATTCTGGAGGGGGAGATGCGCATCGATTTGCGCGACGGCCGGGTCGTGCTCAAAAAAGACGAGCTGTTCGTGGTCCCCAAAGGCGTGGAGCACAAACCCTTTGCCGAAAAAGAGTGCCGCATCCTGTTGGTGGAACCGGCCGGCACGGTCAACACCGGTGATGCCGGCGGCGCCTTGACCGCCCAGGACAATGTTTGGATATAGTTTTCTAAAACTTCGTGCCTTTGTGCCTTCGTGTGATAAATATTTTCTTTAAGCCGACACCATCCCTCTGATAGCCTCGCAGAACCGCATGACCTCTTCTTCAGTATTGTAATAATGCACCGAAGCCCGCACCACGCTGCTCAATTTGCGGCTGTCCATATCCATGCGCGTATATTCGGCCGGAGAATAAGATACATTGATTTTTTGCTCCCGCAACCGGTCGCGGATTTCCTGCGGGTCCAAACCATCCACGGTAAAGGAAACAATCCCACACTTCTGAATGCCGAGATCGTGGATATGAATTTTCGGAATTTCGCCGAGATAATTGCGCAGCATGCTGGAAACGGTCAAAACCCGATCCCAGATCGCTTCCAAACCCCAGGCCAGGGCATAATCGATTGCCACACCCAGCCCGATTTTTCCGGCATAATAGGTCTCCCAGTTTTCGAACCGCCGCGCATCCGGTCGGATTTCAAAACGATCCGATGCCGTCCATTTGGCTGCATGTAAATCCAGAAAAGGCGGTTCCAGTTTCTCGATCACGTTCCGGCGCACATACAAGAAACCGGTTGCGCGCGGGCCGCGCAGATATTTACGACCCGTGGCTGAAAGCATATCGCAGCCGATCTCCGCTACGTTAATCGGCATTTGCCCGATTGATTGGCAGGCATCCAGCAAATACAATACATTGGCTTGCCGCGCCATCCGCCCGATTTCCTTGGCCGGATTGATCAAACCGCCGTTGGTCGGCACATGGGTCACGGCGATCAGTTTGACGCGCTTGTCCATCATCTATTACAAGGCTTCCACCGAGACCCGGCCGTATTCGTCATTGGGAACAACCTCGATCTTGACCCCGGTCTTTTGGGCCATTTGCAAAAAAGGGATATAGTTGCTGGCATATTCGGCCGCGGCTGTCAGGATCCGGTCGCCTTTTTTAAAAGGAATGGAATAAAAAGCCATATCCCAGGCCCGGGTGGCGTTCTCGACTATAGCGACCTCGTCGCGCCCGCAGCCGATCAGCGCGGCAATGGCATCGTAGGTATGTTCCACTTTATCACGAGCCTGATCCGCTGCCTCATAACCGCCGATCTCAGCTTCCAATTGCAAATGCCCGCAAATTGCTTCAAGCACCGGCCGCGGCATCAAACCGGCCCCGGCATTGTTGAAGTGCAGCACCTTTTCACAACCCGGCGTCTCCTGCCGGGCCCGCGTAATATCGATTTGTTTTTGGATCATTACTTTTTCCTATCATATATTAAGGGTCTCATAATAGTATTCTTCATTTTTATTATGAAGCGGCTTCCGGATTTCTTTTTCAAGCGGCAACTCTCTTATGGTATTAAACCTTATCGCAAGATCAGCAAGCGCGACGCAGGCCTATTACAATGGCCCGAAGCACTTTTAATGGATTCCGAATAAATTTGATCGCCACGGCGCTTGCTACGCGAGGGCTCCTGCCCTGGCTGTTAGAGTCCGGAAGCCGTTAGTTGCCGCTTGAAAAAAAATCCGAAAGCCGCAACCATATGTGAACACTATTATAAGACTGTTAATAAGTGATGAACTTTTAAAAGCTATAATTTTGTTGTTGCCTTTGTTTTATAATAAAAAAACCGTTAAAGGCATCATATATTAAAGCAATAAACAAAATCCCTACCGCAATTCCTGCAATGACCTTAACTTTCGACATCATTCTTTTCTGTTCCTTTTTAAGGCAATGATATTCTATTTTCCAAACCTGGAAACTCCAGCCCTGCCAAGATAATAATATCGTCGGATTGATTATTAAACAATTTCAGCAAGTTACCAATCAATGTAATTGGTCGGTCTAAGATATTTCTTCCCAATCATACTCGGACCCATTTTTTAAGCAATAAAATTTTTCTTTACTCTTTAATTAAAAAATTACATAGTGACCGTCGCCATTGAGGGCGGCATTAGTCCGGAGCAGCCGGATATTCCGCCCTATTTTTATGAATATAGCCTTTTTTAAAAGGAATAAAACTCTTGTTTAAACGCTGGTCTAAACCGAACGGATATCGCGACGTGCTCTCCATCAGCCTGCCCCTGGTGGCCTCCATGGGGTCCTTTACTCTGATGCAGTTCACCGACCGAATTTTTTTAGCCAAATATTCGATCGACAGCATCAGCGCCGTGTTGCCGGCCGGCATTGTTGCCTTTACTTTTATTTCTTTTTTCATGGGCGTAGCCAGTTACACCAATGCCTTTGTTTCCCAGTATTTCGGAGCCAAGGCTTTGGACCGCATTGGCGCGGCACTCTGGCAAGGCATCTATTTCGCCTTGATAGCCGGAATTCTGCTCGCATCCCTTTTCTTTTTCTCCAAACCTTTGTTCAGGCTCATCGGCCATGCTCCGGCCGTGCAAATTTTGGAAATCCGCTTTTTCAATATCCTGGTTCTGGGCGGCGGCCTGTCCATCCTTAATACAGTCCTGGGTTGTTTTTACACCGGTCGCGGCAAAACCTGGACCGTGATGCTGGCCAACCTGGCCGGCGCTCTGGTCAATATTCCGCTCAATTATTGTCTGATTTACGGGAAAGGACCGTTTCCGGAATTGGGTATTCAGGGCTCGGCCTTATCCACCGTGATCGCCTCAGCCGTGATTGTAGCGATCTATATTATTTTAATCTTCACCCCGTCCAATTGCGCCCGTTTCGGGACCTGGGCGCAGCGCGCTTTTGACAAAGAATTGTTCAACCGGCTCATGCGTTTCGGCTTGCCGAGCGGGGTCCAGTTTTTCCTGGAAATTTTTGGCTTCACTTTTTTCATCCAGATATTGGGGCGCCTGGGCGGACTGGAACTGGCTGCTTCCAATATTGTGCTCTCCATCGAGTCCCTGGCTTTTCTGCCCATGGTCGGTTTTCACATCGGCAATGCCACTTTGGTCGGTCAGGCCATCGGCCGCGGCCGGCCCGAAGATGGGGTTTACGCTACGGTCAGCGCCCTGCATTTGACTTGGGCCTATATGTTTGTATTAGTGACCGCATTTGTTTTGACGCCGGAACCGCTGCTCAATCTCTTTCATTCCGGCCGCATGGATCCGGCTCAATACGACACGATCATGAGTCTGGGTGTAGTGTTGCTGCGT